>JAKSJH010000052.1 GCA_024398315.1 Bacteroidales bacterium | reverse complement strand
GTCATACCCTGACGGCTGGAAGCCTATTCAGGGATTCCAGATGGAAAGGGCCAGAATCCTTCTGCCTCTAGCCTGGCTCATCAGGGCGGAAGACACGCCTGAGCATCGGGAATGGCTGGACATCATCATGAACGATCTCCTGAAATGTCAGGATGAGTGCGGAGCGGTAGTGGAGACCTATGTCAACGGGACGGGAGGAGCCAACGGCAGGACCCAGTCGAATGCCTCCTACGGTACGACAGAGGCCCCGCTGAACTTCAGCAACGATGACAAGGTGTCAGATCTGCTGTACACCTGCAATTTCCTGGTCTTCGGATTGAACGAGGCAGTCAAGGCGACTCAGGACGGCAAGTACGACAAGGCTCTGGACAAGCTGGCGGACTTCATCCTCAGGGCTCAGGTAAGGAGCGAGAACCATCCGGACATCGACGGGGCATGGTTCCGAGCCTTCGATTTCGGTCGATGGGACTACTGGGCCGAAAACGCCGATGCCGGTTGGGGGGCATGGTGCACCCTGTCCGGCTGGATCCAGTCCTGGCTGGTCGGCACCGAAGCCATGCTGGAAAAGGACACCAGTCTCTGGGACATAACAAAGGACATGGATGTCAAGAAGCATTTTGACGAAAGTCTGTGGATGCTCGAGTCTCGGGAGACTGCTCCTGGAATGAATACGCAAGGGGAATGAAAGACCGGTTCTCTGTTCAGTAATTCTCCAGCCGGCCGAAATCGCTCCAGTTCGGAGACATCCTTCCGTCGTGGCAGTCTTTGATGAAGTTCTTCAGCGCAGTTTCAGCTTGCTCAGGCCGTGCGGTTCTTCTGTAGTGCTGGATGCGGTCGAGCTTGATCCTGCGGTAGTTTTCGGGGAATGAAAGGTAGTTCTTCCAAGCCTCCATGTCCGCTTTGATTGCGTTGACCGCCCAGTCTTCGAACACGAAATGCTTCGGGTCAAGGTCCGGGATGACGGCGAGTCCTGCAGGAGTCATTTCTCCAATCTTGATGAGCCTGCGGCAGCGCTCGATGTTCTGCTCGCACCAGTTGCAGCCTTTTCTCCTTGGTGTGAAATGCTGGACCGGTTTTCCATCGTCGATGCGTTTCTGGGTGCTGTCAATCCAACCGAAGCAGAGGGCCGCTTCCACCGCATCGACATACCGTATCACTCCCGGATACTCGGCATTTGCGCGGTTGACACGAATCCAGAAGTCCTTGACCTTGTCGTGATTGTCAAGGAACCATTGATAAAGTTCACTTCGCGTGCCGATGTCAAGAAGATTGCTGACTTCCATAAGACCTTGATGTTGCGTTTGTGACATCAAAGATGACGATATTTCCGGACTGATTGATTCACGGAATATTAAGTGGAGATGGGCGGAGTCGAACCGCCGTCCAAACAACGCACCAAGAGGCTTTCTACACGCTTATTCTTCCTTTGGTTGTCGGCTGCGGAATGCCGGAAGACGGGCTCACCGAAGCTTATCCCCTGAATCTTGAACGGCTTTAAGGGAGTCCACCGTCGCATCCTTCCTGAATGATACCCCGAACTCGGAACATGGAAGGCTTGAAGTCCGCGGGATACTCGTCCGGGCCACAGCCTTGGCGGCCGGGATTAAGCTAAGCGACTTGGTCGGTTAGGCAGCGAGTGCGTAGTTGTTGTTGGCAACTGAATTTTTGGAAAACCAGTTTGGCGGGCCGATCATCCGGGAGCCCGGCGTGCTTACCGCCCAGAATCATTGCTGTCAAAACCAGTACATCCCCATGGCGATACGGGTGCAAATATACTGATTTTTTCATATTTTTGAATATTCAAGAACACACATGCACATGAATGCACTATATGATGAGATGATGCGCCATCGTGACCCGGCCCAGGTCGCGGGGCTCTCGAGATTTTTCAAGACCGGGCCCGGGCAATATGGCGAAGGCGACAAGTTCCTGGGTATCAAAGTGCCCGTCACACGCGAGGTGGTGAAGGACCTTTGGCGTGAGATTGCCTTCGAGAATCTGGAAGAGTGCATTGTCAGTGAATATCACGAAATCCGTCTTGCCGCGCTTCTCGTTCTGGTGCAGATGTTCAAGCACTCGAAGAAGGATCCCGAAAACCGCCGCCGCTGCATCGATTTTTATCTGCAGCACATCGGGCAGGTCAACAACTGGGACCTTGTCGACCTTTCCTGCTATGAGCTGCTCGGGCAATGGCTGATGGACAGGGACAGGACATTGCTGTACGACCTTGCCAGGGATGGGAGGACCATCTGGGAGCAGCGGGTCGGGATAGTCAGCACCATGGCGTTCGTGCGGAACGGCCAGCTTGATGACACATATTCAATCGCTGAGATATTCCTTGACAAGCCTTCTCCGCTCCATGACCTGCTCCAGAAGGCTGTCGGCTGGCTTCTTCGTGACGCAGGGAAAAGGGATGAGGCCCGTCTCCGGCAGTGGCTCGACGCCAATTCCTCAAGAATGCCCCGGACCATGCTCCGCTACTCCATTGAGAAGTTCACGGAGGATGTCCGCAGAGGCTATCTCCACGGCGGGACGGTCAGTCGGTAGGTGCAGGCTTCAACCTTGCTGCATGGCTTCCCAGAGCGGGAGGGACTTGAGCTGGACGTAGGTGCCGGCGGGGGAGGCCGGGGCGGTGGCGGGGACTCGCTGGAAGAGGAAGGTCGAACGGCCGGGGGTGGTGGCGAGGTAGGGGACGTCGAGCACCGGGTAGTAGCGCGGGACCTGTTCGAGGACTTCCCTCGACAGATCCACCGTCTCCCTTTTGCACTCCACGATCATCAGCGGCGCTCCGCCCCGGGCATAGATCAGGATGTCCGCCCTGTAGTCCTTCTCACCGAACTTCAGTGCTACTTCGCTCATCATCATGTGGACGGGGACCTTGACGGTCTCCCTGAGCACGCCGATGAACCACTGACGCACCTTCTCCTCCGGCGTCAGCGCCACCATCTTCTTCCTCAGCGGATCCCAGACCTGTCCCATTTGCATTCCTTGAATATGTTACTGAATATTCTGATGAGCTTTCCCGCAGATGTCCTTGATGATGAGGCCGGAAAGGGTCATGCCGAATATGGCCGTGATGGGGACGAGGCTGCCGTTGACCTGGGCCTTGCGGAAAGAGACATCTTCATCTTCCGAAGAGGAGCCGGACCCGAGGTTCGGAAGGACTTCGTCGTCGTAGACGCAGAGGAAAGGCTTGGCGGGAAGCCTGCCTTCGCGCTTCATCTTCTTCCTTATCGCCGCGCCGAGAGGACAGCCGCGGACTTCCCAGAATTCCGCCACCCTGATCTTGCACGGGTCCATCTTGAGGGCCGCACCGAGGGCGCAGAAGAACGTAGCACGGCTGGCCGATGCGTTGAGGATCAGGAGTATCTTGTCCTTGAGCGAATCGATGGCATCGACGATGTAGTCATAGGAATCCAGATCGAATTCCGAAGCGGTCTCCTCGCAGTAGATCCTCCGCACGGCGGTTATCCTGGCTTCTGGATTGATCTGAAGAAGATGCTCCTTCATCGCATCGACCTTGACCTGGCCGACGGTCTGCGAGGTGGCCATCACCTGGCGGTTGACGTTGCTCGGAGCCACGCAGTCAGCGTCGACAAGGGTGATGTCTGTCACGCCGCTGCGGAGAAGCCCCTCGGCGCACCAGCTGCCTACGCCTCCCACTCCGAACACGATGACCCTGGCCTTAGACAAGGCTGACATCGCATCGGCTCCGACGAGCCGTTCCGTACGGTCGTATATTCCTGAAACATCCATCATTCAACAGGGGAGAGACCCATCTCTGCGGCTATTTCGCGCATCAGAACGTCGGCTTCCTCGAACTTGTTGCCGATGCGGCCGTCCAGAATCGCCTCTTTTACATATTCCTTGATGACTCCTATCTCGCGGCAGGGTGAAAGGCCGTAGACTTCCATGATGTGTTCGCCCGTGACCGGATTCTTGAAGTTGCGGACAGCGTCCTTCTCCTCCACCTGGACGAGCTTGACCTTGACCAGTTCGAAATTCTCCTTTATCCTTGCGACCTTCGCCGGGTTCTTCGAAGTGATGTCGGCGTTGCAGAGCAGCATCAGGTCGTCGATCTCGTTGCCTGCGTCGAACAGAAGCCTGCGTACGGCTGAGTCGGTCACTTCATCGTCGACCAGGGCTATCGGTCTGTGGTGCAGGCCGACCAGCTTCTGGACATATTTCATCTTCTCGTTGAGAGGCATCTTCAAGCTCTGGAAAAGCTTTGGAACCATCTTGCTTCCAATGACTTCGTGACCGTGGAAGGTCCATCCTGCAGAGGCGTCGAACCTTTTGCTCGCAGGCTTGCCGATGTCGTGGAGAAGGGCGGCCCAGCGCAGCCAGACGCATGGTTCCGTCCTGGGACTTTCGACGTACTCGTCGCTGTTCTCCAGAGGAGTGTAGTCCTTCGCGGTACCCTCTGCAATTGCCTTCATCTCACCTTCTGCGACATTGTCCACGACCTGGAGCGTGTGGGAGAATATCTCCTTGTGACCCTTGCCGTCAACAGTCTCGATGCCCTTGAGGGAGAGAAGTCCTGGAAGAATGTATTCCATCAGTCCGGTCTCCTCCATCAGTCTCAGGCCCATGGACGGATGGCTTGTGATGAGGATCTTGTTCATCTCCTCGACGATGCGTTCCTTGGATAGAATCGTCATCCTGTCCTTCATGGCCTTCATCGCGGCGATGGATTCCGGCACGATGGTGAACTTCATCTCAGAGGTGCTGAGCTTGGTTGCGAAACGGATTGCGCGGAGCATCCTGAGCGGGTCGTCGCTGTAGGTCTGTTCCGGGGCGAGTGGAGTCCTGATGAGACCAGCGGCCAGGTCACGTATCCCTCCGAATGGGTCGATCAGGTTGCCATAGTCCTCTTTCTGGAGACTGAATGCCATCGCATTGATGGTGAAGTCCCTGCGCATCTGGTCCTCTTCGAGCGTGCCGTCTTCGACGATCGGCTTGCGGGAGTCCCTGCTGTAGGATTCCTTCCTGGCCCCGACGAACTCGATCTCGGCCTTGTGGTACTTGAGCATCGCCGTTCCGAAGTTACGGAACACGCTGACGTTACAGCGGTGACGCTCCCGTTCCTCGATCAGCGAGGCGACGGCCTGGGCGAGTTCTATGCCGCTTCCTTCGACGACAATGTCGATGTCGTCGTTGTCCCTGCCGAGGAAGCAGTCACGGACATAACCCCCAATGACGAAGGCCCTGACGCCGAGTTTTGAAGCGGCGTCCGAGACGATTCCGAAGATCGGTTTCTCCAGAAACTGTGCGAACAAAGTTACTCCCATTTCATGATGGATTCTTGAAATCGCAAAAATAGACATTTTTTTGCTAAATTCGCTTCCGGTGCGTGGCAAGATGACTCAAGCGCCAGGCTGGATGCTGACAGAAGAATACATTGAATATATAAGGACGGTGCGCCGCTACTCTCCGAGGACTCAGGAAATATATTCCTCGGTCCTGGCTGAGTTCGCTGAGCATTGCGGCTGCGTCGGAGAGGACACTCTTCTCGTCCAGTCCCTTGTGCCTTCCATCATCCGCAGCTACGAAGTCCATCTCGTCGAAGACCGCGGTCTCGACTCAAGGACGGTCAACATGCATCTTTCAGTCCTTTCCGGCTTCTGCCGCCACCTGATGAAGACCGGAGTGCTGACGAACAATCCGGTACGGACAGTGAAGCGTCCGAAGATGGAGAAGAGGCTGCCTGTGTTCTATCGGGAAGATGCGATGAATGACTATTTCGACAGGACGGCCCACGCCGTCTCAGAGGAGAATCTGGAACTGATCACGGGCCGGGACAAAGTGTCCCTGGAGGTCTATTCGCAGCGTCTGTCAAGACTTGTGGTGTCGATCCTCTACTGCGCCGGAATCCGCCGCTCCGAACTGGCCGGGCTGAATGTCGGAAGCGTGGATTTCGGCAGGAATGTGCTGCATGTCCACGGAAAAGGTGATAAAGACAGAGAAATTCCTCTTATTCCTTCGCTTTGTAAAGAAATTTCACTATATTTGAAATCAGTTGCTGCGATCGGTTTGTGTCTGGAGGCTCCGGACGACCCTCTGCTGGTGACTCCGGGCGGGGCGAGGCTCTATCCCGTGTTCATCGACAGAACGGTCAAGAACGAGCTTGGAAAGAATGCTGACGTGACCGGAAGGAAGTCACCCCACGTTCTCAGGCATTCCCTGGCCACAGGGCTCCTGAATTCTGGGACTGACCTCAATTCGATCAAGGAACTGCTCGGTCACTCGTCATTGGCCGCCACCCAGGTCTACACGCACAATTCGGTCGAGAAACTGAAAAATGTTTATCTTAACGCCCACCCAAGGGCAAAAAGCGGAGGTAAAAATGGAGATTAGAACAAAATCCCTGAAGTTCGACGCAGATCAGAAGCTGCTCGACTACGTAGAGAAGAAAGTCTCGAAGCTGTCACGTTTCAGCGACAGCCTTGACGATGTGGAGGTTACTTTATCTTTGCTCAAGGAGCCTGAGAACAAGAATGTGAAGATCCAGACCAGGGCCTACGGCCACGATCTTCTCATCGAGAGAAGCGCAACCTCGTTCGAGGATGCCGTCAGCGCTGCCGTTGACGCTATGAAGGAAAAGATTGTCAGGACGAAGGAGAAGATCGCCGACTAGGATTTCTCTTTTCGACATACAGTCGGCTGACACGGCCGTCATCGCTTTCCGGGCGTCACCATGGTGGCGCCCTCTTTTTTTTCTTGACATCCACGGGAAATGGGGGCTCACCAGTAAAACCATATGTAAGGTTGGTTTATTCCTGTGGTTCTCGACGATTATGTCCATGCCTCTCCGTCACTATCGCCGTCGCCGTACCTGACACTGCGGAAGGTGTGGAAGGTGTGCACCGAAACCGTCATGAATGGTATCGGTCACCCTGAACGTGATTCTCTCGCCACATTCAACTTGCCCCTCATCGTCTCCTTGAGCTTGCCCCTCATCGTCTCCCTGAGCTTGAGCATCATCGTCTCCCTGAGCTTGAGCATCATCGTCTCCCTGAACTTGATTCAGGGTCTCATACATTGTATATGGGATGCCGGATCAGGTCCGGCATGACGAGGTGACCGCCTGGCATGACGAGGTGATCGTCCGGCAGGACGCTTAGGCTGCACCTTGCTTTGGTAGAGTATCTGTTCCGAGCCGGGAGTATTGAAACGTTTTAATGCTCCGGTTTTGCAGTAATAGTGCGGTTCTGGGAGCGCTGAGAGGTTAATTTGCTCCCATTGGTGTATGAATGTTTCGGTTGGAATGCGGATGATCTGACCGATCGGATACATAGCTTTACACGTCAGCCGCAAAACGAGTGTACGAGAAGATGTGGACCTTATCACATCCTTTTGCCCGTAACCTCCGATTATCGTTTACGATACGTGCACCGGAACCGGTGGAATCGCCCTTCTATGGTACTGCATGGCATATTTCTTTCACAAGGGCGCACAAAACCTGCACTGATTTTTGGGGTTACATACAAAACGTTCCTCCGTGACCGAAGAACCACAGGAATGAGCCGACACATGGTATTGCTGGTTATCCGGGAAAAGGACAACGGCGCGGAACTTGATTTTGCACATTCCGTCGTCAGGGAAGCGGACATTCCAAATATATTCACTATCTTTGAGGCACGAAACAAACTTTTTAATTCTATAATCATGGCTTATAAAATTTCTGAAACAGATTGTGTAGCTTGTGGAACCTGCATCGGCGAGTGCCCTCAGGGTGCTATCAAGGAAGGTGATTTCTATGTAATCGACCCTGAGGTCTGCGTAGAGTGCGGCGCTTGCGCCGATGCTTGCCCAATGGGTGCCATCTCCAAGGCTGAATAATCCGGAAAGGATTCACAGAAGCCGGTCAACCCATGCGGATGGCCGGCTTTATTTTTTATTCAATGGGAAATAGGTATCTTTATTTGATCATATCCACCTGACAGACGTTGGGGAATGACACTGTGGTCACCGACCAGTAATGTTCATTATAGAGGGAATGATAATGATGCAATCAATATGTCAGCCTGATCCCGAAATTGACGTTGCGTCCGTTTCCCCAGTAGCCGGTGAAGCTGTCCAGGTCGTGTCCCGAGCCATCCTTGCTTCGCTCTATGTACATGACGTCTGTCAGGTTCCCGCCGTTGCAGAAGATTGTCATTCTGCTGCCGACAACATTGCCGCTCCACGAGATGCTGGCATTGAGAAGAGAATATGAAGGAATCCGGTAAGAATCGCTCCTGTCTTCAGGATCTGTTCTGCTGACCGGGTCGAAATCAGCCCATAGCCTGTCGTTCCAGTTGTATTCCACCTTTGCTGCAAACCCATTCAGGAACTTCATGCCTGCAGAGATACCAAGCTGGGTCTGAGGCGCATCTCCGACATGGAGGCCGTCTGCGTATACCTTGACATTGTCTATCTCCATCATCGTGTCAGGGTCGTAGATCACCGCGTTGACATCGTTCTTCCATGTCCATTGACCGAAAGATGCGAATCCTTCGAGATTGAGCCATTTCAAAGGATAGTATCCGACTTCCAGTTCAATTCCCAAATGTTGTGCGTCAAGACCTTTTACCATATACTTGTATGGGTCGATGTCAACGGTCTTGTATGGTGCGCTCATCAAGGTCTTGTCCTTCCAATAGGCGTAATATGCAGTAATTTCATAGCTGTATCTCTGGCCGCAGTGCCTGAATCCACCCTCTGCAAGGTAGTTCTTTTCATTGACGATGTCCTTGGACACTTCGTTGCTTCCATTTGAGAAGAACACGTTCGAGTATGGCGCCCTTGAATAAAGGGCGGCATTTGCGTAAATACCTGAAGCAGGACTGAACTTGTGCAGGTAACCGGACTTGATGCTTGCACCCGGTTTTCCGGTCCAGAGACTTTTGATATCGTCACCGATGTAGTTGTAGGCATCCCATTTCCTGAGCATGGTTCCGCTGAGGGATACTCCTGTCGTTACGATATCCTTTCCAGTTTTATAGGTGCCCAATGTGTACAGCGTCCCATAATGCTGGTTTCTTCCGTTGTCGGTCCTGATATAGTCTCCGACATGCTTGACTGGGTTTCTGCCTGCAATTCCTGCGAGAGAATTGTGCCCGTAGTCTTCATACCAGTGGTCAGCCCCAAGCAGATCGGTGATCTGCTCTTTCTCCCAAGTACTGTAGAACTGGTAGTGGAGCCCTGATTCTATCTTGAATCTGTCGCTGATGGTTTTTATCGCACTGGATTTAAGACCTGTCTGAGTGTGACCTGCAATATAGTCGGACATGATATTGACAGCAGAATCACTGTCCCTGTTGAGCTGAACTGCAGCATCCCAGTCTATCTGGCCGTCATCACCTATGAATGATGCGATTCTCTTTCCCGTACTTTCTGTGTAGTAGCCACCTCCGTTTGCCAATGCCAGATATGCGGTCGTGTTGATTTTCAACCCATCTCCATCATAAAGATGGGTGAGGGTGAAGTATGGCTTGAAATAGTTGTTCTTCGAAAGTGGTCTTGCGGTCTGATGTCCGTTTTCATCGGTATACCAGCCCCAGTTCTTGTTGTAGTTCCTGCCGTATTTCGCAACTTCTGCACAACTCAGTCTCTGGGATCTCTGTTTATGTTGTTCCGGTGACCCGAGAGCAGTGAAATTGAGGGAACTCCGTTTATTGAACTTCTTTGTGATGACGGCTGAATACGACCATGTGCTGAGCCCGGTCATATCTGCGTAGCTGCTGCCCCAGTTGTGGGCCCCCATGAGGCTGAATGCCCAACCATTGTGCAATCCTGAATCGATGTTGATGCTCATCCCGCTGGTGCCGAAGCTGGTGTGGTAATAGCTGGCTGACGCATGAGCCTCCTGTTCAGGCTGTGTCGTGATTATGTTTATGGTACCTCCAACGGAATTGTCTGAAAGCATGGAGTTCCCGATTCCTTTCTGAACCTGAATGGATGACGCCGCATCTGACAATCCCATCCAGTTGTTCCAGAACATGCTTCCGGATGTGAGACCGGAGATGGGAATGCCGTTGAGAAGTACGGATATGTTTTCCTGCTTGAATCCCCTGATATTGATTTTTGCATCTCCGAAACTTCCGGTTTCAGCAGTTGCATAAATGCCTGGTACGTTGTGGATCAACTCTGGGAATGTCCTGCCTGCTGCATATGCGCGTATCTTGTCCCGGGTTATGTCGTTAAGGCGCAACGGGGAAGTATTATGATCTGCAATACTGGCGGAAACGGTGATTCCGTCAAGTACGATGAGTGCTGTAGTGTCCGTTAAGGACTGTGCCGCTATGCCGGACATGTTCAGTCCGAGCATTATCAACACTATTGCGGGGCATGATTTAAATGCCATAAGTCAGTTGTAGTTTAACTGTTGAACTTAAAATACAATCTGACAGGGAGTATGTCTGTAAAAAGGTTGCAACTGTTGCTGTTTGCGTATGTCACGTAAAAACTTGGCTGCCAATCTTCTTCCATCCGGACTATACCGTCGGTGCCGTAGTTTCAACGGCTCAACCCACGTTGCAGAACGCTTCGGGGGCTCGCGGACTTTACCGCCGGTTGGGATTCTCACCCGACCCTGAAGATTTGTCTTTGCATATTATATGCGTGTGCAAAGGTAGTGGTAATAATTGATATCTCAAATTATTCTTCAGTATCCTCGCCGCCCGCATAAAGAGACCGGTAGTCATCAATTGGCTGCCGGTATCTTTCTTATGTTGTCTAAGATTCCGAGCCGGTGATGTCGGCAGTGGCCGAGGAATCACCATCACTGCTCATCTACCTTTGTGGCGCCACAGCAGAAAGCATAACAGGCAACAGCATGACAGTCAGCTATGCCTCTCAGTCCGGTGACAAGACCATGCCTGCGGTGATGCTTGCCGACGGCACAGTTGCCTATGGCACCGGAAGCTTCGAATTCCGCAACGCCGGAGCCGTGATCGGCATCAAGGCCGTGAAGGGGGTGCCGAACGGTTCCACCATCAGCAAGATAACAGTCAGTGGCGAAAACCTCTCCGGCGCGACCATCGGACCGGATGGCAGCTGCAAACTCAAACTCACAGCCACTGAGAATGCAGATGACGCCATCATCACGGCCGAATTGTCTGCCGTGACCGTAACCGATACCGAAGGCACTCTGTCCACAACCGATCCAATACTCATTGCCGTGCCAGCCGGGGCAGTGGTCAGCAAGGTGAGCGTGACCTCCGACAAAGGTGTTTTTGACTTCACCCTCCCGAGTCCTTCAACCCTTGCTGCGAATCAGTATTCCTACGTCAAAAACCAGAAGTTCAAGGACCCTTACAACGGTCACCAGTACGTTGAAATCGCGGCGAAGTACGACGGCACTAATGTCACGACCCTCAAGTGGGCGACCTGCAATGTAGGCGCAGACTCTCCTCAAGAGAGCGGATGGTACTTCTTCTGGGCAGGCACTGTAGGATATGAGTACGACAGTGCCAATTCAAAGTGGGTCACCGCAGAGAGTGGTGCTGAACTCTCCGACGGTTTTAAAAAGGTCAACGCACCATATTATCTGCGGACAGATTCAAATGACAACATTCTATTCAGCAAATACATTGGCACTCTATCACCACCATATAGAGACCCTTTAGTATTATCTGATGCAGATGCATTGAAGACAGTCCTTGACCAAGAGGATGACGCTGCACACGTCAATTGGGGCGGTTCCTGGCGCATGCCTAAATACCAAGAGTTTGGTGCAATGGCAGATGTCACCTATTGGGCATGGGATGATACAGACAAGGGATTTTATGTGTTCTCACCAGATGATACCCACACAGCAGGAACTTGGGTGTCCAATATTCCTGGCGACTTGAGCAAAACTAGCGCGCTGTTGTTCTTCCCAGCTACGGGCTATGGCAGCACTTATCGTCTCCGCGAGGTGGGCGTCGCCCAATATTGGTCGAGTTGTGTCGATGTATCCGGTCCACACTACGCAGAATGCTTGAACATTTCCAGCAGCTACAGAATTACCAGAGGTGGCCAACATCGTTACTATGGCAATCCAGTGCGTCCTGTCTCAGATTTATGATAAAAATTAACTTTCTTGAGACCGTCAGGTCTCAGGAAAGTTGAACTGATGACGATATTGTCCGAAAACTGAAGGGAATTAACAGATAAATACTCATCGCTCCTGACTGATGGTAACTCATCACGAATACAAACTGTCGCTGCTGTTCTGGGGGACGCTTTCGCTGTTCTGCTTCTTTGACATGGTCCTTGACTTCAAGGGAGTTGCTGGCGTCAACATGTTTGACTTTCTGGCCTGCGGGGTTGTATGCCTGTTCGGGATTGTGCGGATAGTGCTTTCGACAATGCAGGTGAGGGGAAGGCACTTCTACGGCAGCAGGGACCTTTTTGATGCATGTGCGGGACTGCTCTTCATGATTGCGGTCCCTGCACTAATCTATTCAGGGAACATGGCCGTGAGGGAGCCGGGCGACGAAACTGAACTTACCTTCCGTATGCAGTGGTGCATGGTGTCTTCTTTCCTGCTTTTCCTGTACGTGGCGCTCAAAGGACTCAGGAAGTACCGGAAGGCGAGGCAGTCCCTTTTGACTTACAAATCACATACGGGAATATTATGATATTCAGGAAATTCCTTTTGTATCCATTGGTTCTTGCCGCATCAGCGGCATCGTTCTGCTCATGTGACAAGGACCAGGTCTGCGACCGGCAGGAAGACGTAAGTCAGACCGACAGCACCGGCACTCAGCCGGGCTTCGTAGAACCGATGCATGACGGAGGCCTCTTCGAAATCTCCTTGGACTGATCGGCCTCTTGCCCGTAACCTCAAATAA
>JAKSJH010000051.1 GCA_024398315.1 Bacteroidales bacterium | reverse complement strand
ACAAGGCCGTGGATGGTCTCGAGCGAACCTGATGCATAGCCAACCTCCGGGATGATCGCAGGCTTGATGAGCAGGTGCTGGAAACCGACTGACTCCGGAGTCTGTGTGATTCCGCAGAGACCGCCGTAGAACCATTCCATGATGTGGCCGAGCATGAGGTGGTTGTTGGAGACCTGGGTGAATGCCTGCCAGCTTTCGGTCAGTGCGGTGGCTCCGTGTGCGAGCTGCCATCCGTAGCCAGGAACGTCGTCGCGGTTGTTCATCTTGTAGATCACGTCGCTTCTTCCAGCGTCCTGAAGGGCCTGGAGGACGAAACGGTAGCCGATGTCGCCTGCTGTGAGGGCATAGTTGCGGTCCTTGATGTCGCCGATGAGGCTTGCAAGGACTTTCTCTCTGTTCTGCTCCTCGACGAGACCAAAATAGAGAGGCATTGCATTGGCCGTCTGGGAGTTGCGGTCGTAGTTGCCGGCCTCTTCGTTGTAGAATGCCTTGTTGAAGGAGACCTTGATCCGCTCTGCAAGGGCATCGTAGGCGGCTTTGTCCTCGCTCTTACCGAGGAGGTCGGCCATCTTGGACATGAGTGTGACGTCGTAGTAGTAGATTGCGGTAGCGCTGACGCCGTTGCTTGTGAGCTGTGAGTTTCCGAGAGCGCCAGGACCGAGGTCGAACCAGTCTCCAAGGCCGTAGGCGATGATGTTGTCGTTCGCCCTGGTTCCCAGATAGGTGATGTACCTCTGCATTGCAGGGTAGTGCTTCTCGATCATCGACTTGTCACCGTACCAGAGGTAGGCGTACCAAGGGCAGATGATGAATGCTGAACCCCATTCAGGTGTGTCCTCGAAACCTCCTTCGAACATGACGTACATAGGAGCGATGGTAGGGATGCATCCGTTCTCCCACTGTGATGCCTCCATGTCGTCAAGAACCTTCCTGTAGACCGGCAGAGCGTTGTAGCGGTACTGGATCGAGTACTGCATGAGATAGTCCTGCTCCATCCATCCGAGTTTCTCGCGGTGAGGGCAGTCTGTGAACACACTCTGGGAGTTGCTCCTGATCGCCCAGTCGATGAGTTCGTGGGTCCTGTTGAACAGATCCACTCCGCAGGTGAAAGAACCAACTTCTGGATAGTTCACACAAGTGTGCAGTGCGGTAATCTTCTTGACTACAGGAAGTCCCTGAGGGTTGTCCTCTCCTTCCGGAACCGCACCGACCAGCTTGACGAAACGGTGGCCGTAGTAGGTGAACTGAGGCTGCCAAGTCTCATCCTTTCCGTCTGATGCAAGAATATATTCCCAATAGTACGGAGCGCCGGTGGCTGCCTGGGAGACATCTCCCTTCTCGTCAAGAAGCTCTCCAGGCCACATCTGGAAACCCTGTCCGGTCTTTCCGCTTGCGGTGACCCTGACGATTCCTGACTGGTTCTGTCCGAAGTCTATGATCCAGTTACCGTCAGGTCCGAGGAAATGCTCCTTCTCTGCAATCTCCTTACGGACAGTTAGTTCCGTGCCATCCTGCGGCTTGAGGACAATGTCGTTCTCGACGACGAGAGGCTGCTTCCATTCGAGGGAGGACGCCTTGCGGGCGTCGTAGGTTTCGCCGCCGTAGATGCTGCTGTAGGTCACAGGGCTCTGGCAGACCTGCCAGTTCTGGGCATCGGTGACAATCTTCTGAGTCTGGCCGTTCTTGTAGACAATCTCCATCTCCATCCAGAGCTTAGGCTGTCCGTAGGAGCAGACAAGCTTCTTGTAGCGCTCTGCCGGAACGGTGTAGAATCCGGTTCCGAGCATCACGTCGATCGTGTTCCCGCCTTTCTGAAGCTCATTCGTGACATCGAAGTCGACGTAGAGGGCCTCTTTGTCGTAGCAGGTCCATCCCGGGTCTAGGAAATGGTCTCCGACCTTCTTGCCGTTGAGCATGAACTCGAAATGGCCGAGTCCGCAGACCTTAGCCGTTGCCGACTTGACCTTTCCCTGAAGTTCGAATGTTGTGCGGAACTGAGGGCAGAGGTAGTTGCCGTCCACTCCGCCGGCGCCATTGTGGACGCCCGGCAATATGGTTTCACGCGCTGGTTCCAATGCCAGCCAGTGAGGTTCCTGGGCCATTGAAGGCAGGGAGGCGAGCAGAAGAGCCGCCAGAGCAAGATGTGTGCGAATATTCATTTGAATGAGGTTTTTCACAAAAATAGCAAATAATTGCGATTATGGGTTATCTTTGCAGTCGGATTGTGGTGAGACGCATGTCTTGAAAAGGGAACCCGGTGCGAGTCCGGGACTGTGCCCGCAGCTGTGAATCCCACCCAAGGCTCCGAATTCTGTCGCCATTGTTCCGAAGTCGTCAAGGACAGCAGGAATGAGAAGGCTCGGGGCCCGGGATGAGTCAGAAGACCTGCCGCAATCAAGTTTGACCATGGATGCTCGGGGGCAAGTGTCTGTTATAACGTATCTTTTCTATGTCTGTATTGTCAATCCTGCCATTGCTTGGATTGTGTCTGACTCAGCCCGAGGACACCCTTCCCGGTGTGGTCGCCTATGCTGTGTGGAAGAATCCCTATGAACATACCGAAGTCATCAAAGTCCCGGATCACGGATCTTTCACCGACCTGTTCCTTCGCAATCCTGGGATGACTGTTGCTGACAATGGTGGCCTTGCGGGACTCAAGACGTTGGATATCAGGGGTATGGGCACATCAAATACCAGTATTCTTATAGATGGGATACGGGTGGAGAATGTCCAGAACGGGCAGCCGGACCTCGGTATGTTTTCTCTTTCCAATTTCAGATCGGCCGTCATCGACTATTCGAGGAACAGTGTCGATTTCATCACTGACCGCCCTCTTTTTTACGATGGACCGGTTTCTGGAAGGTTCGGTTGCGATGCCGGATCGTTCTCGACTTGGCTTCCTTACGGCAAGATGGATTTCCGGTTGTCAAAAGATCTGTCCCTGAGTGCCTTCGGTGCCGGTATGTTCAGCAAAGGCGATTATGAATGTTCCGACGGCGTGTTCCGTCAGAACAATGATATCACAAGGGTCAGCGGTGGAATGGATATCTTCGGCTCATGTTGGAGTGCGAAACTGTGGTGCAGCGATGCGGACCGAGGAACTCCCGGTTCCCTGTCCTGGCCTTCGGAAGACCGTCAGCATGACAGGAATTATCTGGCACAGGGGAACATGCGTGTCCGTAGTCAGAACGGATATGTCATGACTCTGAGCACAAAGGCTTCCCTGGACGGCATAGACTATGTCAGTGACCAAAGCACCACCACCTATGTCCAGAAAGGGCTTCAAGTCAATTCTACGCACGATTTCAGGGTGGCTTCATGGCTCAGACTCGTTGCTCGGGAGGAATTCCATGTCACCGACCTCCGTTCTTCAGTTTTCGATGCATTCCGTACCTCCGCCCTTGTTTCTGCAAACGCAAAGTTCGGATTCCAACGGTTGCAATCTTCATTCTCTTATGAATATTCAGGGACCTTCGACCGTGACGCTCTTTCCTGCAACGTCTTCTCTCCATCACTGAGGTTCAAGTACTACATGAATCCATTGTCGAAAGGATGGCTTAATCTGGTCGGATACGTGCGCAGGTCATTCCGCACCCCAACTTTCAACGAACTCTATTTCCCTGGATTCGGCAATCCTGAACTGAAGCCGGAGGATGCATTCCTTTCGAACCTTGGCTTGGAATTCAAACAGTATCTTTCTTCTTCATGGTGGCTGGAAACTTATTCTGATGTCTATTTCAATAAACTGTCGGACAAGATCACCTCTGCACCGAGCAAGGATGACCCTGGAAAATGGATGCCTTATAACATCAGCGTTGTCAGAGCCTTCGGAGCCGATGCACAATTCTCGGCGAACTACAAGGTCAGGGAATTCAAGTCCATGCTCAATGTCAAATATTCATTCAGCCAGGCTGATGGAGTCCCATATCTTTCGAAGCACATTTTTGTCATCGTCGCTGATGTTTCCTGGGGAGCGCTTGACATGAATGCGGTCTGGAACTATCACGGAGGCCGCAGGGACTCTTATGGTGACATGCCTGACTGGAACACTATGGACCTGTTCATTTCTCGTTCATTCAATACTCGGGAAATAGGTGTGCTGACTCTCAAGGCCTCTTTCCGCAACATATTCGACAACCGCTACGAACTGGTGACCGACTACCCGATGCAGGGCAGGAATTTCCTTTTCGGAGCAGAAATAAAGTTCTAGCCTATGCTCAGCCTTCTCTATGTCATCCTTTCGGGAATCGCCCTTCCTGTCGGAGGAATCCAGATGCAGTACCTCTGGCGCAACCAGCTCGGAGATGTCTACAGCCTCGGTCTGGGAAGCGCAGCATGTCTCGGAGCCGCGGCCGCGACGATGACCGGATGGTGTTCGCTGACGGTCGGGAGCTTCATCTGTACTCTCATCTGCACTTTTGTATGTTTCCTGGTGACCTTGAAGGTAAGCACGCAGAACCTGATCACTTTCGGGATACTGTTCGGCACTTTCATCGGCTCTCTGGGCACCATCGTGGTGACCAACGCCCCGACTCCGGAACTGATGAAGACATATTATCTGTGGGGAGCGGCCAATTTCAACCTTGAGGGAGTGACGGCAGGGGACATATTCTTTTCTCTTGGCCTTTTCGCCATCGGGCTTGCCGCCGCTCTCCTTTCCGCCCGTAAACTGACAAGCCATTTCCTCTCCAAGACGGAACTGACCTCATTTGAAAAAGCTCTCCAGCTTCTTCTGATAATGTTCCTTGTGACCTCGTCTGTGAGCATCTGCGGCCCTATAGGGTTCATCTCCCTCGGAGTCCCGAACCTCAGCCGCATCGTCTGCAAGAAGACCGACATCAGGTACCATTACCTCATTTCTTCTGCCATGGGGGTCGCCCTTCTGCTGCTGACCTGGCTGGTGGTGAAATATGTCAATTTCGGCATATACCTCCCGATAAGCGCGACAATGGCCATCATGGCGTTGCCGCTGATGGCCATCCTGTTCGTCAAGAAGTGATTCCTATTCAGAAATTGTCTTGAGGGAGATGTTGCGGATCTGGCTGCGCACGTCGAACGTGCCTGGCAGCTCCCATCCGTAGTTCATCCCCATCACCTCGAAGTCATCGACCTTCGATTCGGTCATGAACCCGTTCTTCGTAAGGGCGTTGATGGCTTCTGCTATGCCCTTCCTGACATCTACGGTGCATGTGTGCCACTTGTGGTCGTAGAAGTCTACCTTGCCGAAGACTTCTTCATCGGACATTCCGAAGATGTAGGTGCTCGTACCAAGGTCCCACTGTGTCTGGGCAATCTTTCCAACTCCACCTTCGTCGCGGTTGTCGAATGACCCTGTTCCGAGCCAGAGGCTCTTCATGTAGTCCTTGGACGCCTGATTGGTGTTGCGGACATAAAGGTAGGCCAGACATTGGGCGGCATGGATGTTGGTGTTGTACTCATTGTCACTCATCTTCATGTCGCACTTCTGAATGACAAGGTCATAGCTGAAGATCATTGACTTGAAGTCCTTGAGATAAAGATTATGGAAGCTCGTCTCAATCAGGAAATTGATCCAGTTCTGTCCATCTTCACGCGGCTTCTCGTACACCTTGCTTGAGATGACCTCCATGGTGAGCACATTGTCCTTGTTCCTGAAGATTGAATATGTTCCGTCTGAGAATCCGGTCCCGTAGATGTCTTCCTTCCTGATTTCCTGGGAGAGTCCGTTCTCGAAGTTCCAGCAGCAGAGGTGCCAGCAAGGGTTGCTGCCGTCTCCTGAAAAATACAGAGTGTCGACCGGGACTCCGACTGCGTTGACTGCTTCCGGTGCGAGGAGCGCCAGACCCCTTTCAAAAGTTGGATCTTCGAACTGCTCCTTGGTCTGCACGTTCTCCTCATTATCCTCTTTTATTTCCTCTTTTCCGTTTAAGGAGTTTTCTCTGGACGTGCAGCTGCAATAGACAACAGCCGCCATGATGGCGGCTGTTATTGAGAATCTTAATGATAATGATTTCATGGATTCGTGTTTGGTCTGGATAACACTGCTAGCCTCTGTCGATGTTGTCGGCGACGAGTTTGGCGAGCCTCTCAGGATCTGCGGTGAGCTGGTCGCGGAGAACTTCGTCATCGAAATCCTTCAGGTACTTGATGTAGAAGTCGACGATGTTGTCAGAGAACACGTTCTTCGATGTGTAGATGTCGCGGTCCTTGGCAAGCTCGGCGGCTGCACCCACGCAAGATGCCGGAAGCTGCTCGAGAGCCTCCTGAACAGCCTTGTTGGATGCGTCGTGGATGTTGACTCCGAGACCCACATAGGTCTTCTCAGCTACAGCGAGGGCGTCAGGGTTCTCGAAACCGTGACGGGCTGCGCAGCAGAGGGCCGCCATGAGGAGGTAGGTGTCAGCGAATCCGTCGGATGCTCTCCACTCGAACGTGGCCTTTGCGCTGAAGTCGGTCTCGGTTGCCTGCTCGAGAGGGTTGCAGTTTGCAGCCATGTCGGTCTTGCCGGTCCATCCGAGAGGGACTCTGACGAGGGCGCTTCTGTTGGAGAAGCTCCAGCAGAGAGATGTAGGGGCCTCCTGATGAGGGACGAGCCTCATGAATGAGAGCGGATGAGGATTACCGAATGCCGGCAGGGATGTGCCTGCGAGCATGTAGCCTGCGATTGCCTTCTTGCATTCGTCGGTAAGCTCTCCGTTGCGGGTCATCATTGACTTGCCGTCCTTGCTGAACTTGCAGTGGACGTGCATTCCTGATCCGGCCTTGCCTGGAGTGATCTTCGGAGCGAAGGTAAGGGATACGCCATATTCATAAGCGAGCTGGCGCATCATCCACTTTGCGATGACGAGCTGGTCTGCGGCTTCCTCGATGTCGACAGGAAGGAATTCGATTTCGTTCTGCTCGTAGATCTTGCCGTCCTGGGTGAAGTTGCCGACCTCGCTGTGGCCGTACTTGATCTGGCCGCCGGCCTGGGCGATGAGCCTCATGGCCTCTGTGCGGAATTCGGTGAACTTGTTGAATGGAGCACTTTCGTGGTAACCCTTCTGGTCTGCCACCTTGAAGAGCTCTTCCTCTTCCGCTACGATGTAGTACTCAAGCTCTCCCATTGTCTCCATGGACATTCCGGTGGTCTCCTTGAAGACCTTCGAAGCCTTGCGGAGGATGTACTCGGGCGAACTCTCGAACGGCTCGCCGTCGCGGTTGTAGAATGAGCAGAGGATGTCGACTGTAGGGACTTCCGTGAACGGATTCCTGAAAGCGGTGCGGTACTTAGGGATGACGTAGAGGTCGCTCTTGCCGGCCTCGACGAACGGGAAGAGGCTTGAACCGTCGACTCTCTCACCGGCAGCGAGGATGTTCTCCAGATGCTCGGCGCTGTGGATGACGAAGTTGAGGGTCTTGAGGTGGCCGTCCCATCCGCAGTAGTGGAAGTTGATGAATTCTACTCCGTTTTCTTCGCAGTAACGGACGATGTCGCTGCGGGTGAACTCTGAAGCAGGTTTTTGAAGGAACTGCACCAGGAGGTTCGGGTTCATGGAAATTTGTGATTTCATATTTGGGGAAATTATTTTTTTGTCAAACTGTATGTATAATCCTTATTCGTACAAAGATAGTACATATCGGCCTATTCTGTTTCCATTCGGGCCAGTTTTTTTTCATATTCAGGACTGCCGGCCTTCTGCGATGATTTCCTTCGCCCTTTCCAGGGCTGGCGTGATGTGCGGCTTGATGTTCCCGACCCCGATTTCCTTGTCGACTCCGAACTTCTCCAGTTCCTTGCGTACGTTCTCGTTGACGCCGGAAAGGATTGTCGTGATTCCTCGTCCGGAGGCTCTCTGGGTGAGGCTCCGCAGGTTCTTGATGCCGGTGGAGTCCATGAACGGCACGCTTCTCATCCTCAGAATCCTGACCTTCGTGCCGTTGCCCATGCGGTTGTCGAATTCTTCGAACTTGCTGGCCCGGCCGAAGAAGAACGGACCGGTGATCTCGCAGACCTCCACACCTTTAGGAATGTCGAGCATCGGGGTGTCTTCCGGACTCAGGATCTCTTCCTCTTCCGTTCCGGCCACCTTGCTGTGTTCTATCACATGGATGTCCGAGGTCTGCATGACACGTCGCACGAACAGCACGATGGCGAGGACAACGCCGACTTCAATCGCTACGGTGAGGTCGACCAGGACGGTGAGCCCGAATGTGATGAGAAGCACAGAAACATCGGCCCTGTCACCCTTGAGAAGGTATTTGAAGGTTCTCCATTCGCTCATCCCGTAGGCCACCATCACGAGGATGGCCGCGAGGCAGGACAGCGGGATGTAGACTGCGTACGGCATCAGGAAGAGGTAGATGAGGAGCAGGACGACTGCATGGACAAGGCCTGCGACCGGGGACTTTCCTCCGTTGTTGATGTTGGCCATGGTGCGGGCGATGGCTCCTGTGGCCGGGATTCCGCCGAAGAGGGGAGTGATCATGTTGGCTATTCCTTCTCCGATGAGTTCAGTGTTTGCGTTGTGCTTGCGTCCTGTCACTCCGTCGGTGACCATGGCGGCGAGGAGTGATTCGATGGCGCAGAGAATCGCGATTGTGAATGCTGGTGTGGCGAGTCCTTTGATGGTCTGGAAGTCCATTGCCGGGAATGATGGCTTTGGCATTGGCAGCCCTTCTGCTAGTTCGGGGAACTTGGTGCCTATGGTGGCCAGCTCGACTCCTGCGAACCTGCTGAGGCAGACTGATGCAATCGTCCCGGCGACCAGTGCTGCGAGTGATCCGGGGATCTTCTTGATCCTGCTGTTCCAGACGATGATCAGGAGGAGGCAGCCTGCGCTTGCTGCGAATTCAGTCCAGTTGATGGATGCCAGGTTCTTGAAGTAGCAGATCCATTCGGGGATGAATCCTGCAGGGACGTCCATCGTGAATCCGCAGAAGTCCTTGATCTGGGTTGAGAAGATTGTCACTGCGATGCCGCTGGTGAATCCTACCACTATCGGATAGGGGATGAACTTGAAGACTACTCCCATCTTGCAGACCCCCATGATGATCAGGATTATTCCTGCCATTATTGTGGCGATCGTGAGGCCGCCGAATCCGTACTGGCCGATGATGCCTGCTACGATTACGATGAATGCTCCTGTGGGTCCTCCGATGAGGAATCTGGTGCCTCCGAGGAGGGAGATGAGGAAACCTGCGACTATGGCGGTGATGAGGCCTTGCTGCGGCGTCACTCCGCTGGCGATTCCGAATGCGATGGCGAGGGGGAGGGCGATGATGCCTACTATGATTCCTGCTATCAGGTCCTGGACAAATGTTTGTTTGTCGTAGCCGCCCTTTCTGAATATGTGACGGATCCTTGGGCGGTAAATGCTGCTTAACTCTAGCATGTAATTGTTTATGTCTCTATTTTCGGGTTCGAAGTTAGTGCAATTGCGGGGATATTCATTTGTTGCTTCAGGGGGTGCAGTGGTGTTTTTAAGTATCTTTGTCAAAATTCATAGTAATTCTTGGGTGTGCGGCCTTCGAGGGAATTATCTGCTGTGTCAGTTCTTTCATTTTTTTCTGAATATGCGGCAGGTGGGGTGCAGGGCAGACTCGACGAGATACACCTCGCTCCGCTCGGCAATGTCTCCCTTGCCCTGCACCCCACCTGCCGCCTTCTCCTTGCCGCAACCTTGTTTTCCAGACTCGACGAGATACACCTCGCTCCGCTCGGCAATGTCTCCCTTGCCCTGCACCCCACCTGCCGCCATCCCCCTGCCGCAACCTTGCTCTGCAGACTCGACGAGATACACCTTTTCAGGGGGACATGACGGGGCGGATGGAGTTGCGGTCCTGGGGGTCGCATGTGCTGAAGAGGGGGACTGATGCACTTTCGTGGAAATACAGGTAGACCTTTTCACCGTTCGCCGCAGCAGTGGAAGTGCCGTAGTCCCCATATTCACCCGAATCGATGTTGACCCCCTTGTCATCAAGGTAGCCGCAAGCGGGCAGGAATATGCTCTCTCCGGTGTGGACTGATGTTCCCTTGAACCCGTTCTGCCCCTTGACCTGCGTCCACTCCCACTTGCAGGCGGCGATCATCCTCACCCATTCCTCCTGGCCGGGGGTCCGCCACTTCGGTCCCCACCGCCTGCTTGCTGCATCTGCATCATCGGCCTGGAACCCTCGGTTCTGTCCGGACTCATCGTCAAGGTTGCAGGCTGCCCACAGTTCGCCGCATCCCAGGTCGACGAACGGTTTGCCGTCCATCAGCCTTGTGTTCGTCTTGTCGTTGCGGAAGTCCCAGATGTATGAATATGCCCGCTTCGGTCTCCCGGCATATTCACACAGAACGGCATTCCCGTCCTTGGTGGCTGCAAGGAAATGGACACGCAGCATGCCTCCGCTGAAATGGACTTCCATGTTGCCGAACCTGATGTCGTCCTGCGCATAGAAACCGCTGCACTCCCCGTTGAAGCAGGTTTCGAAGGTGAAATGCCAGTCCACTCCGTCGGGGACCGAGGGCAGCATCAGGAACTCCTGGTCCATGTCTGCGAAGGGAACGTCCAGGCATAGGGCATGCTTCTCCGGTTTCTTCCCAAGCGCCTTCTCCATTGGCAGATATTCCGTGCTGAACACGAAACTGTAGCCCTCGTTCTTCTTGTCGCAGTACACTCCGGCATTGGCTATGTCGAAGCTCATCACTCCTATTTTCAGGATGTTCCGTGAATATTCATGATCGTTCCGATTGTCGTCAATCCCGCTGGAACAGGCTGAGGGAACCATCATTGACGTTATCAATATGGCGGTTCTTGCGATTGCGGCTTTGAACACGTCGTGGGTGAATGTCCTGTGTGTGGCCCGGTGCGATTTCCCGGCAGTTTGGTTGAAGATGTTTTCCATAGTCAGTCATAGTCTGTCATCGGACGTAGTCACCTGCCGGATAAATCCGATTCTTAGCTCTCTCTCCGGCAATCTCTCGTCCGTCGCGCCAAATTTAGGTCAAATGTCAATGTTTTTCGAAAAGAAAGAACAAAAGGCTGAAAAATTCGTAAATTTGCAGCATTGGAGAGATGGCCGAGTGGTCGATGGCACCGCACTCGAAATGCGGCAAGCGGGTCAAACTGCTTCGGGGGTTCGAATCCCTTTCTCTCCGCTAAAAGCAAGGCAAAAACGGCGTCAAGTTCACTTGAACGCCGTTTTTGCCTTGCTTTTAGCAAGCCCCGCCGCAGGCGGGGAGGGATAGCACGAGCCACGTAAGTGGCGAAGTGGAATCCCTGAGAGAAAGCGTTTCGGCTTTGCCCCGCCGCAGGCGACTGTCTACAATACACGGAGGCCGGTGATGAACTCGTTCGTGTCTACGTATTCCGGAAGATTCCTGCGCGTCAGTTTCTTGCCGTTGATGCGGATGTTCCTGAGGGTGATGCCTTCAACTTTGTGGTCAGCGTCAAGGCCACGTATCGAACTCTTCGGAGGCTGTTCTCCGTAGTAGCGGATATTCTTGAGAAGGACATTCCCGGCCGTCCTGCCCAGCCTTCTGTATGTGCAGAAATCGACCTCGAAGATGCTTGCGCCGCGTACATTGTCAAGCGTGATATTCGTGAATGAGATGTCGTGGAAGTGCCCTTCATCGGAGATCATCACCGCACAGGTTCCGAGCCAAGGGTATGCCTTCTCACGGCCTTCCAGGATCCTGACCCTGTCGAAATGGATGTCCTTCATCTCAAGGTCGTCCCTCGATTCGGGTCCGACAAGCAGATTGTGGGCACGGTCGGCCCAGAGGGTGTTGTCATGGAACCGGATGTCATAGAGGCTTCCGCCGCCGGCGAAATTCTTCAACGATATGTTGTCATCATAGTTGCGAAGGAAACAGTTGCGGATCTCCGCATGCCTGACGTTGCACAGGTCCATGCCGTCGGAATTGACCATCCAGCATATCTGCTTTACGTTGTCTATCAACACATTCTCGCAGTCCGAGATATTCAGTGTCCAGGCAGGGGAGTCCCGGAACATCACCCCTTCCATCACTACATTCCTGCATTTGTGGAACATCAGCGCAGACTGGCGGTCGCCAAGATTGTGGGATGCCTTCGAGGAACAGATGATTCCACGGCCCATTATCCGTATGTCATCAGCCTTGTCAGCCCTTATGAGAGCATAGACGACAGCACCTTCATCGACAAAAAGGGTCTGGCCGGAATGCAGATCGATCACGCCTGCATCATGTTCCCCGGGACCGAAATAAATGACATTCTCCCCGGTGACCCTGCCTTCCGGTCTGTCCGGAATCAGGAAAAGGTTATGCTCCCTGTCATTGTCAAACTCCACGGAAACCTTCTTTCCGGGGTGCTTAAGCGGAACCTCGATTGTGTTTCCGTCTATGCGCTTATAGCCAATCTTGTAATCTGTCGGCCTGATGCTGACCTGGCTGAAAGGCGCTCCCTGGCGCTTCACGCGGATCCTGGCCGCAGTTCTGAATTCGTCCGTAAACATGCAGAATCCCATCAGCGTCCGGTTTGATCCCAGCGTGTCCAGGTCATATTCACCCGGTCTGAAATCAGAAACCAGAGCACCGTTGACTTCAAGCTCCTTCCAGACCCCATCCCTGTAGATGCTAACTTCATAATCGCTCTGGCGCATGCGTTCAGCTTTGGGAAGGGTCGGGTCGTCCACGGATTTCCATTGCTGCGCAGCGGTGGAGAGATTGAGACAGGTGGCAATGACCACGATGAAAAGAAGATGCTTTGTGGAGAACATATCTTCGGAATATTACAGTTGTATTGAATGATGGAGAAGAATCGTTCTGAGATCAGATCCATTCCACATCCGAAAGATCCAGAACGTTGCCGGGCAGATTCGCTATCGGAGTGTAGATGAAGGTGTAGTTCTTCACCTCCTTGTCAA
>JAKSJH010000050.1 GCA_024398315.1 Bacteroidales bacterium | reverse complement strand
TATTGTTCGTGTTGCTCAAATATACTCAATATTCATTCAAAACACTACTAAAAAAGAAAAAAGCAGGCAAATGCCTGCTTTTCAGTTACAATTTTCAATCAGCAACGACTACTGAGCCTGCTGCTGAGCGGCGAGCTCCTTCTGGAGATCCTCGAGGGTCCTCCCCTCAGGAATGCCCATGGCCTTTCTTGCGTCAGGGGTGAGGTCCTTGACCAGGCTCTTGTCAGCGAAGACGTACTGGGTCGTGTCGAAAACGATGGCGTAGCCGCCTTCCTTGGCCAGCTTCTGGACGGTCTCCTCCGCCTTCTGGTAGATAGGGGCCATCAGTTCCTGCTGCTGCTGCTGGAGTTCGACCTGAACGGACTGCTGGAATTCGGCCATTCTGTTGCTGATGTCATTGAGTTCCTTCTCCTTGCTCTCCTTGATTGCAGGTGACCAGGTGGAAGACTTCTGCTGGTACTCCGCAAGTTTGGCCTGACCTTCTTCCTGTATGCTTGTAAGAGCGTCCTGAGCCTCCTTTGAAGCGGCGGCCATCTGTGCTCTTGCAGCGTCGGCCTCAGGAGCAAGCATCACAAGTTCGTTGAAATCAACGACAGCGAACTTAGCCTGTGCGGAAGCAGCGATTGAAAGCATTGCCATTGCGGCAAACATGATGATCTTTTTCATATCAATTGGATTTTATCTGTTTTACTTGGTTGAACTGCAAATATAGTCAAAGTTTCGATTATCAGAACTGCTGGCCTATGATGAAATGTATCTGGCTCCTTTCCTTCTTGACAGGCGTGTCGAAACCGTAGCCCCAGTCAAGTCCCAGAAGACCGATCATAGGGAGGAATATTCTCACTCCGACACCGGCAGACCGCTTGATCTGCAGCGGATTGAGGTCCTTGATGTCAGCCCAGCAGTTACCACCCTCGAGGAAGGTGAGAGCGAATATGGTAGACTGAGGCTGGAGGACGAGAGGATAGCGGAGCTCCACGGTGAACTTGTCATAGACATTGCCGGCGTAGTAGCCGTTGGTGTTGTACGGAGTGGCCTCCCAAGGCGTGAGGGAGTAGTCCTCATAGCCTCGCAGAGAGATGATGTCCGATCCGTAGGTGTCATAGCCGGACATACCGTCACCACCGACACGGAATCCTTCGAACGGCGAATATCCCCAGTTCCTGTTGTAGTAGCCGAGATAGCCGAACTGAGCCCTGGCCATCAGGACGAGATCCTTGAAGAGCTTGAGATAAGTCTCTCCGCTGAACTTCCACTTATGGTACTCGATCCACTTGT
Organism: Bacteroidales bacterium; assembly: GCA_024398315.1. Taxonomy (GTDB): domain Bacteria; phylum Bacteroidota; class Bacteroidia; order Bacteroidales; family UBA932; genus Cryptobacteroides. The sequence continues at coordinate 11,583 of JAKSJH010000050.1, read as the reverse complement.
AGCGCTGCTGTGCGCTCCAGTTGTCGTAGTTGATGTCCTTGTAGCTGGCGACCTTGACAGGCTGGCCGAAGTCGTCGAGAGTACCGGCATCCTTCTTTCTGAACACTGAATACGGAGGAGTGATCTGAAGGCCGGCAGAGAATGCCGAACCGCTTCTCGGATAGATCTGCTGGTCGGTCGAATTCCTGGACAGGCTGACATTGTAGCTGAGGTTGTGGGACTTTCCGTCATTGAACATGAAGTAGCCGTCAATCCAGTTCTTGAGGTCATAGACCTGCCAGCTGAGACCGTTGTAGAGAGTGAAATAGTTGTCAGGCCACTTCAGACGTGTTCCGATTCCGGCAGTGAATCCGTAGACCTGCATGACCTTGTCCTTGCTGAGCACTCCGATGGCCAGGTAGGAGTCCGTCTGTCTTGAGTAGTAGCTCTGGAGCTGGAGGGAGGTAGGCTTCTTGCCGAAGAGCCACGGCTCCGTGAATCCGAAAATGAACGATGAATAATAGGTACCGTTGGTCTGCAGCTTGAGGGTGAGGTTCTGGGCGTCTCCCAGAGGCACCGGTCTCCAGGCGTCCTTCTCGAACATCCTCCTTGTGGAGAAGTTGTTGAAGCTCAGACCCACGGATGCGACGAAGGTTCTTGCGCCCCAGCCTCCGGAAAGCTCGAACTGGCTGGATGGCTTCTCGGTCACGTTGTAGATGACGTCCACGGTGCTGTTCTGCTGGTTCGGCACGATAGACCATCCCTTGGACGGATCCATCACGGACTCGGCATCGAACTGGCCGAGCGATGCGATCTCCCTCAGGGACCTCTCGAAATCGGTCTGGCTGAACAGGTTGCCAGGCATGGTGAAGACCTGCCTGCGGACGACCCTGTCGTTGGTAAGGTCGTTGCCGTTGATGACGATGTTGTTCAGGGTGGCCTGCTTGCCCTCGGATATTCTCATCTCAACGTCGACGGAATCGCCGTCGATGGAGAGTTCGACAGGAGTGACGTTGAAGAAGAGGTAGCCCTCGTCACGGTACAGCTTGGAGACATCCGCCTCGTTCTGTTTTCCGCCGCCGTTAAGCCTGTGCTGCATGGTCACGACATCATAGGCGTCTCCCTTGCTGATGCCGAGTATGTGGTTGAGCTGGTCGGTCGAGTGGACGGAGTTGCCGGTCCAGGTGATGTCCCTGAAATAGTACTTCTTGCCCTGGTCGAATTCGAAGTCGATGCCCAGGCGTCCCGGTTCGACATAGTAGATCGAGTCCTTGACGATACGGGCGTCACGATAGCCCGCCTCGTTGAACTTGCTGATCATATTGTTCTTGTCGTTCGGATATTCCTTTTCATTGAACTTCTTGCTGCTGAAGAAGTTGTAGATCTTCTTGGCCTTGGTCTTCTTCATGGACCTCTCAAGGGCGAAGTCCTTGACCCCGTCGTTGCCCTCGAAATTGATCTCCTTGATCTTGACCTTCTCGCCGCGGTCCACGTTGAATGTCACGCGCGTGGCGTTCCTGATCATGGTGTCCCTCTGGCTCTCGACGCCCACGGTGCAGTTGAGGAAGCCCTTGTCGGCGTAGAATTTCTTGATGATGTCGGAGGAAGTCTTGATCACATAGTCGGAGCACTCGCGTCCGGGCCTGAGGCTGAGCCTGTCACTGAGCTCCTTCTTCTCTGCTTTCCTCACACCGGTGTACAGCCAGGCCGAGACCCTCGGCCGCTCCTGAACACGAAGGACGATGAAAGCGGTGTCCTTGTTCTCGCTCAGGCGGTCGATCTCGAGGCTCACATCCTCGAAATAGTGCTGCATCCAGAGCCTTTTGACGGCGTTGCTCACGTCATCGCTAGGGAACTTGTAGCGCATGCCTTTGTAGAGACCCGCCAGGGCGACAAGCTGTTCGCTGCTGTATGCCCGGTTGCCTATGACCTTCACGTCACCGACAACATATGTCTTCGGGGAGTTGTAATCTATTTCGACCGGACCGTCGGTTTTCTCCTCATTCTGAGCGGACAGCGGCAGCTGTAGAAGAAGGAGCAGAAGCAACGGCAAGGCGCGACTTATTTTCATCGAATCAGATTTCATTGGTTTCAAATGTGCAAATATACGCATTTATTTGACTTTTCCATAACGGCGGTCCCGGTTGGAAAAGGCCGCAAGCGCGGCGCGGAAATCTTCTTTTCTAAAATCAGGCCACATCTTGTCCACGAACAGGAATTCCGAATATGCGCACTGCCAGAGGAGGTAGTTGCTGATTCTCTGCTCACCGGAGGTGCGGATAAGGAGGTCCGGATCAGGGATGCCGGCAGTGACCAGATGCTTCTCAAGCTCGCTCATCGGAGCAGATGCAAGGTCCTGAGGATGTGATGAATATTCCTGGGCAAGCTTGGCAGAAGCCTGCATTATGTCCCATTTGCCGCTGTAGCTGAGGAAGACGATGAGGGTCATCCTCGGTTCCTTCCCTTCCGGAGGCATGGTCTTGAGTTCGGCCCCGTGGATGGCTTCTCGCAGATGGGCCTCAAGTCTGGAGAGATTGCCCAGCGCGATGAAGCGTATGCCTTTTTCAGCCAGGGAGTCGGTCTCTTCGGCGATTGATTTCATCATGAGTTCCATCAAGGTGTTCACCTCGCTCTCCGGACGGGCCCAGTTCTCCTCGGAGAATGCGAAAAGGGAAAGATAGCGGACACCCTCTTCAGCGGCGGCCTCCACGCACGCCCTGACGCTTTCGACACCGTTAGAATGGCCGAAGACCCTCTCTCTGTTCCTTTCCCTGGCCCATCGGCCGTTACCGTCCATTATGATAGATACGTGGACCGGTACATTTTTGATTGATTCCATGTCTGTGTCAGTGTGTTGCTTCCATAGGGGTCATTCTCCGTTACGGATGTCTTCTCCCCAATATAACTTGGCAGTCAGCGCCTTGAAGAAATTTGACTTCTCAAGGCGAACCCTCTTGAGCGAAAACTGTGCCACTCCGACCTTGAGCCTTGCCGACGCCGGCAGCAGGATCTCCCTGTTGTCCATGGAAAGCCGTACGGATTCGTCACGCGAGCGCATCGAAATCTCTATCCGGGTGGTGTCCGGAACGACCAACGGCCTGACATTCAGATTGTGCGGAGCGATAGGTGCGATGATCAGGACTCTTGCGTCCGGCGAGCAGATCGGTCCGCCCACGCTCAATGAATATGCCGTCGAGCCGGAGCTTGTCGCGACAAGAAGACCGTCAGCCCAGTAGGTCGGGAGAGGATTGCCGTCAATGGTGACGTCGATTCCGAGGATGGCGGCGCCTGTCCTGTGGACGGAGACCTCGTTCAGCGAACACGGCCAGAAAGAAGGATCCGGGCTGGCAGCGCCCCCTTCCACCTGAGTCTGCACCAGTCCTCTGTCCTCCAACGAATAGCTGCCGTCCAGAAGTGCTTCACAAGCCTCCTCGGGACTATATTCGGAAAGGAACCCGAGTCTGCCGAGGTTCACGCCCATGACAGGTATCCGGGACTGGACAGCCATCCTGGACGCAGAGAGGAAGGTGCCGTCGCCGCCCACGCTGACGACTATGTCAATGTCATTGTCAGGACCGTCGGCACCGTTCACCGGCTTCAGGAAGAATCCCGCTTCCCTAAGCCTGTCCAGCATTGAAATGAGACGGGGGTTGTCCAGCAAGGACTTGTTTCTGGTGTATATTCCTAGCGTCATCTGCCGATTTCGAAATGGTTCATTTTTCAAAAATAGTAAGATTCTTGCTGAAAACGAAGTTAAATCATTACTTTTGTACCTGATATGACAAAGCTAAGCGTCAACATTAACAAAATAGCCACCATCCGCAACGCCCGCGGCGGGAACATGCCGGATGTGGAGAAAGCCGCCCTGGACTGCGAGAGATTCGGAGCGGAGGGCATCACCGTCCATCCAAGACCGGACGAAAGGCACATCCGTTACTCGGACGTGAGGGCGATCCGCCCTGCCATCACCACCGAGTTCAACATCGAAGGGAATCCGATCCCGAGTTTCGTGGACCTCGTTCTCGAGGTCGTGCCCGACCAGGTCACGCTCGTTCCGGACGCCCATGACGCCATCACATCCAATTCCGGATGGGACACCGCAGCCAATCAAGGCTTCCTTACCGAAATCTGCAAGGAATTCAAGTCAAAAGGGATACGTACGTCCATATTCATCAATCCGGAGCCGGCCATGGCCGAGGGTGCGGCGAAGTGCGGATGCGACAGGGTCGAACTTTACACTGCGGACTACGCCGCCGGTTTCGCCGATAGTCCGGAGAATGCCGTCAGACCATACCTGGAGACGGCCAGGGTCATCAAGGAGCTTGGGCTGGGGCTCAATGCCGGTCACGACCTCAACCTTCAGAACCTGTCCTGGTTCGTCAGGACAATACCATGGACGGATGAGGTTTCCATAGGCCATGCGGTCATCTGCGACGCGCTTTACATGGGACTTGAAGCAACTATCCGCGCCTATCTTTCCGAAATACGGAAATTTTGACTACTTTTGTAAATCTATAATGTAGAATACAAACAATAAAACAACAAACCGATAATGAAACAGACACCTCTGATCCTCAGCATCATCGCCCTTGTGGCAGTTGCTGCCATGGGAATCGCCCAGCTCACATCCGACGGAAAAGGCGGCAAGAGCAAATCCGCAAATGAAGAAAACGCCGAAACCCTCAGCGCAGGTTCAATCGTATGGTTCGATCTTGACAGGGTGACCAACGAATATGACATGGCCAACGACCTCAGGTCCGTTGTCGAGACCAAGGTACAGGGCATCTCCGACGAGATCAACAGAAGGGGCAACAAGCTTCAGTCCGACCTCAACAAGTTCCAGTCAGACCTTGACAAGGGTCTTCTCATCCGTTCAGTAGCCGAACAGAAGAGCCAGAAGCTCCAGCAGCAGCAGAACAGTTTCAATACTTACGCCGCCCAGAAGCAGCAGGAAATCGCCGAAGAGCAGCAGGTCATGTTGAACCAGATCGCTGATGCCATCAACACCTTCATCCAGCAGTTCACCAAGGACAACGGTTACACGATGGTCATCGCCAACCAGGGCGGCATCCTCGCCATGCCTGTCGCAGCCGGAGACCCTGAGCTTGACGTCACCGACGCTGTCATCGCAGGTCTCAACGCCGAATACGTGAAGACAAAGGGCAAGGCTTCCTCAGAGACCGAACCTGCCGCTGAAGAAAAAGCAGAGTAAATTGAAAATAGCGATACTGTCCTGTTTCCACCCCTTCAGAGGGGGAATATCCCAGTTTAATGCCAGCATGTACCTTGAACTGGGGAAGGCACACACCGTCAAGGCCTTCAATTTCAAGAGACAGTATCCCGGCATTCTGTTTCCGGGGAAAACACAGTATGTCACAGAAGACGACAATGCCGTGTCCATCGAGAGCGAAGCTCTTCTGGACGCGGTAAATCCGTTTTCCTACATCAGGACGCTCAATGCGGTACGGGCATGGAAGCCGGACCTGGTCCTGATCAGCTACTGGATGTCATTCTTCGCCCCATCGCTCGGTTTCATCGCCAGAAGGCTGCGCAAGGAATGCAAGGTTGTCTCCGTTCTGCACAATGTCATCCCCCACGAGCCGAAGTTCTTCGACGCACCGCTCACGAAATATTTTCTGTCCGGCTGCACCGGCAATGTCACACTGTGCGAAGAAGTGGCCTCAGACCTCCGGAGAATCAGTCCGGACGCCAGACAGACCACCCTCTTCCATCCTATCTACGGGCATTTCGGGGAGAAGATCGGCAAGGACGAGGCTCTTGACATCCTGGGACTGGAAAAAGGCAGGAAGAACATCCTGTTCTTCGGACTCATCAGGGAGTACAAAGGACTCGACATACTCCTTGAAGCATTCGGCCGCCTGGACAGTTCCTATCAGCTGATCGTGGCCGGAGAACCCTACGGATCCTTTGAAAGATACCAGGAAATCATCGACTCCTCCCCTGCAAAGGACAGGATCCATCTGTTCACCAGCTACATCAAGGATTCCGAGGTCAGAAATTTCTTCTCGGCCGCAGACCTTGTCGTCCTGCCTTACCGCTCAGCCACCCAGAGCGGTGTCAACGCAATAGCCTACCATTTTGAAATTCCGATGGTCGTCACCGACACCGGAGGCCTGAAAAAAGCGATAGGAGACACCGGAACCGGTCTGGTGGCCGACAAGGCCGAACCCGGCTGCATCCTGGAAAAGATAAGGCTGTTCTTTTCGGACGAAGCCCTTCGCAGATCCTGCCTGGACAACATAAGGGCTGAAAAAGAAAGATTGTCCTGGAAATCCTTCGCCGGAAGGCTCACGGACTTCACGGACAGTTTGTAATGTTTCTTTTATGACTATGATCAGAAAGGTATTCATCTCCATATTGCTCGCCACAGCGGCTTTGTGTTCCGCCTCATTCCCGGCTTACGCCCAGGAGTATCAGAACGCCGAAGTAAAGGTGTCCAAAGACAAAGTGCGTCTGAACGGCAAGGTCTGCTACATCCATGTGGTCATGGAGCACCAGACCCTGTTCTCGATTGCCAAGGCCTACGAGGTGTCCATCGAAGACATCTACGAATACAACCAGGCTCTTGACCTCCCTAACAGGGGTCTCAAGGCCGGACAGATTCTGTACATGCCGATCAAGAACGAAGCATCGTCCGCTAAGGATTCGAAGAAGTCCGATGACCGGAAGGATGACGACGGAAACCTGTGGGATAAAGTGAAGGCTGCAGGAAAGACGGCGGGGGAGAAGATTGCCGATGCAGCAGAATCTCTGAAACCGGAGCCGAAGGCTGACAAGAAGCAGGAGGTCAAGGAAAAGGAAGTCAACAAGGAGGAGAAAGTGGCTCAGAAATCTGACGGCAAGACTGCCGCGGCTCCATCCGGATCCGCAGGTGATTATTCCTTCCATGTCGTCAAATGGTACGAAGACATCGACTTCATTGCGAACAAGTACAACGTCTCGAAGGAATCGATCAGGAACATCAACGGGATGAGCTCCGACGAGTTCGAGCCGAAACAGATGATAAAGATCCCTAGGAATCCAGCGGCCTGGGAGAACATGGCATCCACCGGCAAAGAAGAGCATGGGGCTGTCAAGGTCGAGACCCCCGCATCTCCTGTGGATGAAGGGGCCGGCATGGCTGGACATGAAGCCGTGGAGGAGGCCCCTGTAAGTGAGGTTGAAAACGTCTATTCATTGGGAGAAGCGGATCCCAACGGTCTGTTTGACATATTCGGAAAGAAAAAGAACGTCAGCATCACCATGCTCATCCCTTACACCACCAGGGGGAGCAACACTCAGATGATGGACTTCTACTGCGGAGCGCTGACTGCCGCCAGGGATCTTTCCAAGACCGGTCTTGCGATTGACCTTGAAGCCGGCGACGTGTCGGACGGCGTCATTTCAGCCTCTTCAGAAAGGTTGCAGAAAAGTGATTTCATCATAGGTCCCGTCTCCAACGCCGACATTCTCAAGACCGTGTCGATGAGCGAGCAGAAGTCCTGGGTAGTTTCTCCTCTCGACCCGAAAGGTGAAGCCATCGCTGACAGTGTCATCAACGTGATTCAGGCACCGGTTCCGGCAAAGGTCCAGATCGAAGATATGGCGAGATGGATCGCTGAAGACAGGAAAGCCGAGGACAACGTCATCGTCATCACTCAGAAAAGCGCCCCTACCGTCTACGGCAACGATGTCGTCAACGCCATGAACGCTTCCGGAACTGCATTCTCGACTCTGGCGTTCAACGTGTCCGAAGGAAGAAGCATCATGACAAAACTCTCCGGGATGCTCACTTCCACGGGATCCAACAGGATCGTGATAGCTTCGGACAACAAGCCGTTCGTAATGGAAGCGATGAGGAACATCTTCCTGGTCTCCTCGAGCAAGAGCGCCGACATCCAGCTTTACGGAACTGCCAGGCTGAGGTCGTTCGAGGGGTCCGACGGAATCGACATCGAACAGATGCACTCCATCAACACCCACATCTCCGGTGGCTATTTCATCAACTACAACGACCGCTCTGTCAAAGATTTCATCCTGCGTTACAGAGCCTTGTTCCACACGGAACCTAGCCAGTCAGCGTTCCAGGGCTACGACTTGATGACTTTCTTCGCCACAATGGCGCATGACTACGGCAGAAGATGGTATGTCAGAAGTGAAGGGGAGACTTTCTCCGGCCTGCAGTCAGACCTCAACCTGAAGAAAGAAGGTGAGGGAGGCTTCGTAAATCACGGTGTCCGCAGGGTGATATATTCACCTGATTTCTCGATACGGCTGGTACGATAGCCGGCGGTCCTGAAATATTGACGAAGAAAAAGGAGCTACCCGATTCCGAGAAGCTCCTTTGCGTTTTCAATCGCTGCAGGCGTTATCGTGCTGCCGGAAAGCATCCGCGCTATCTCCACAACCCTGTCATGACCGCTTACAGGCCGCACGGTGGACACCGCCCGGACATTGAGCGCGTCATAATCCTTCTCGACGACATAGTGTGCGTCCCCCTTCGCTGCGACTTGCGGAAGGTGGGTGATTGCGAAGACCTGCATGTCCTGTCCCATGGAGCATATCATCCGTCCGATCTTGTCTGCGACGCTGCCTGACACACCTGTGTCGATTTCATCGAATATGAGTGTCGGCATGTTCACATATCGGGCCATTATCGCCTTGAGACTCAGCATCAGGCGCGACATTTCGCCTCCGGAAGCGCATCTGGTGACATCCAGCAGTTCTCCTCCTGAGGAAGAGAACATGAACACCGCCTGGTCGGTTCCTTTTGAAGAAAGGGCGGAATCCCGGACTTCTACCGTGAAGCGGGCATGCTCCAGTTCAAGCGCATGGAGGGAGTCCTCCACAGCTTTGGAGAGCGAAGGCGAAGCCTTGCGGCGGGAATCGGAGAGTGCCGAGCAGAGGCCTTCCAGTTCCCTGGTGAGGACGGAAAGCCGCTTCCTCAGTTCAATCTGCCTGTCAGACAGGGAATCGCTGTCCGACAAGGAATCTTCAAGTGTCTTCTGATGGGCCAGAAGGCCTTCAACCGTTGTTTCTGAATATTTCTTAAGGAGGTCGTATATCTCGGAAAGGCGGCCGTCCACAGCGTCAAGACGTTCCTGGGACATTTCAATGCCGCTGTTAAGCGAAGCCACCTCATCTGCTATGTCCTCAAGTTCTGTCCTGCAGGACATGACCCTCTCCGAAAGTGCAACTGCACGAGGGAGATATTTCCCGGCCCTGTCCAGACATCTGGCCATCTCCTTCAGCGAAGAACCGACAGAGAGGCTGTCGGACACGGGGTCGGAAGGATCGAAAAGTTCCGATACTCCGTACAGTTCCTGCTTTATCTCCTCGGCGTTGGCCAGCTGTTTCTGCTCGGCCTCGAGTTCCTCAAGTTCCCCCGCCCTGAGAGATGCCTGCTGAAGGCGCTCCAGTCTCGACTGAAGATAATCCCTCTCGGCGGACAGGCGTTCCATCTCACGTGTGACCTCGTCCAGTTCCTTTTCGGTGGACCTCACATTGCGGTAAGCCTCGGAGCATTTCGCAAGGAGTTCTCCATTGCCGGCGAAACTGTCCAGCAGTGAAAGACGGAAATCCTTGTCATTCAGGAGAAGAACCTGATGCTGGGAGTGGATGTCCACCAGTTTCAGTGTGATGTCCCTGAGCGTCTGGACACTTACAGGAGAGTCATTGACGAACGAACGCGAACGTCCTGCAGAACTGACGACCCTGCGGACAATCAGTTCAGAGGATCCGGCATCCAGTTCGTTATCCTCCAGCAAGGACCTGACGGATGTGTCAGTGTCAGGCAAAGAGAAAACGGCCTCGACGACACAGTTCCCGGCACCGTCAGAGACCATTGATGGATCCGCCTTCTCCCCGAGCAGAAGCGAAAGCGCTCCCAGAAGGATTGACTTTCCTGCTCCAGTCTGACCCGTAATGATGACAAGACCCTCTGGGAAATCAATGTCCAGAGAGTCTACTAACTTATAGTTCCTGATCTGAAGGGAACGAAGCATGGGACGGACTATTCGCCCTGCTCCGCAGAGGCCCCGGAGACCTCGCGGGTCTCTTCCTGGCCGGCTCTCCTGTAGTAGAGCTCGCCGTCCTCGAATTCGGAGATGGCGATGAGGTCCGGCTTAGGAAGCTTCTCGTAGTACTTGGATATCTCGATCTGCTCCCTGTTCTCGAACACCTCATCCATCGTATCGCGGTCGGTACGGAAATCTTCAAGCTTCTTGGAAAGCTCCTTCTTCTCGGCAAGAGCTATCTGGTTGGCCCTCTTGTAGAGGATGACTACTGACTCGTAGATGTTGCCTGTCGGTTCAGCCAGGTCTTTGATGTCCCTTGTGATAGTGTTTGTCGGGACTTTCTTCTTCACTTCCATTTATTAATATGAATATTTGTTGTTTCCTATGTGCGGGCCTTCCCGGCCCTATATCTTTTACGAGCCGGACTCTGCCGATTGTTTCATTAATTTCTTTCTTTCCCTCTCGAAATCCTTCTCTTTCTCAAGAAGGTCCTCTTCCGCTCCCGTGTAGCGTCCCAGAGCCTTCTGGGCCCTGTGGAAAAGGGCGTCGAGTTCCTTGCGGTAAGGAGAATCCTCAATCTCGCCTATGAAGAAATAGTAGTCGTCTATGAAAGCCAGGTACCTTTCCTTCTGCTTGCTCTCCACGCTGTTCTGCGCATACTTGAAAGAAGACTTGGCGGTGTAGTAGAGGATGTCCTCCCTGAATATGTTCTCCGCATCATCCTTCAGGATATTCTTGAAAGCGACCACCGCAGAATTGTACCTCTCCATCTTGTAGTAGAGCTTCGCATTCTCGAAGGCCTTCGTGTCCAGCCTCTCCCCCAGTTCGTCGAGCATCTTCTTGCAGATAGGGACATGGGTGGACCTCGGATTCTCTATGACATATTCACTGATGGCCTTGATGGCGGTGTAGGTCGGGTTCTGGTCCAGTTCCCAGCGGTAGGTGCTGCGGTACAGGCAGTCAAGCCTGAGGAAAGCGGCCTCCTCGTAGAACGGGCTGTACGGGAAGTTAAGTATGAACTTGGAGAAGTTTGTCTCCGCCGTGTAGTAGTCCTTGAAACGGTAGTTGCTCAGGCCCCAGTAGTACTGCACGGTGTCATCCCTTTCGGTATTGGTGGTAAGGATGGACATGTTCTCGAAAAGCTGGGCGGCCTTGCTGTACTTGCCATGGTTGAAGTAGTCGAACGCAGCATTGTACTTGGCGTCCAGATCATTGCCGTTGAGCAACGCCTCGTACTCGGACTTGCAGGACTGAAGCATGAATGCCGAAACCAGCGCCGCTGTGACAAAAAAGAATCGTGTCTTGTTCATTTCAAAAAAACAATCTTTATTCCGAAAGCAGGAACTTCTCCGCTTCCAAAGCCGCCTTGCATCCTGATGCGGCAGCAGTTATGGCTTGCCTGAAACGAGGGTCCTGCACATCTCCGGCCGCGAACACGCCTTTGACATTGGTGGCGCAGGAACCGTTCCGGGTGATGATGTAACCGTTTTCGTCCGTCTCAAGGTAATCCTTGAAGACATCGGAATTCGGATGATGGCCTATAGCCAGGAAAAAGCCGTCGACAGCAATATCAAAAACCTTACCATCC
>JAKSJH010000005.1 GCA_024398315.1 Bacteroidales bacterium | reverse complement strand
AAGGTTTCTTTGCAAAGTATTATGTAAGAGGCGAATATGTGCGTATTAAAGAAAAAAGCCTGATCTGGCGCGGCATTGAGTACAAGAAACAGTGAGGTTCAGTGCATTTTTGCTTTAAAATGAGTTATAGGCAGAAAATGAGGTATATATCATATCCCCATTAGCATTCTGAAAAGACAAAGGATGTAGAAGCACTACTGACGCTAGATGAACTCGTCGCGCTCCTTGATGTCCTTGATGCGGAGCTGGAGGGTCGAGTTGCCGCGGTAGTAGTTCTCGACGATGGAATAGCAGATGTCGAAAGGATTGCCGGCCTTGATGTACTCGTAGTAGTCGGACATGTTGAAGGCAATCGCCGGAATCTGGTGGAAAGGCTGCTTCTCGTCGATAAGGTCGAGTTTCATGTGGACTCCTCCGGCACCAACCTTGCGGCCGTTGCCGCCGTCCGAGACATTCTCCGTCTGGAACACAGGGTTGCCGTTGCCCGGCCCGAACGGCTGGAACTGCTTCAGGAGACGGAAGAACTTCGGGGTTATCTGACTGAACTCAAGGCTGGCGTCAATCTCAGTGAAAGGAGTGAGCATGTCTGGAGTCAGCTTTGAGGAGATGAACTTCTCGATCCTTGTAACGAATTCGTCAAGATTCTGTTCCTTGAGGGTAAGACCGGCGGCATAGACATGACCGCCGAAATTCTCCATGAGGTCAGCGCAGCTCTCTATCGCTTCATACAGGTCGAATCCGACTATGCTTCTTGCCGAGCCGGTGATGAAGCCGTTGGACTTTGTAAGCACGATCGTCGGCTTGTAGAAGGCTTCCACAAGACGCGAGGCCACGATTCCTACCACGCCCTTGTTCCACATAGGATTGAAGACGATGGTGGCCGCTCCGCAAGACAAGGCCGAACCGTTCTGGACCATGTCAAGAGCCTCCTGTGTTATCTCCCTGTCGATGTTCTTCCTGTCGTTGTTGCTGGCATTGATCTGCTCACCTATCGCGATTGCGAAATGCTCGTCCGAAGCGGTCAGGAGCTCCACTGCGAGCCTTCCGCTCTCCATGCGGCCGGCGGCGTTGATCCTCGGACCGATCTTGAAGACTATGTCGTCTATCGTAAGGTGGCCCTTTTCCAGTTTGGAAAGGGTGATCATCGCATCCAGGCCCTTCCTCGGGCACTCGTTGAGCCTCTTGAGGCCGTAGTGGGCAAGAACCCTGTTCTCCCCGGCCATTGTCACAAGGTCGGCTGAAATGCTGACGACGAGAAGGTCCAGCAGCGGGACCAGGGTCTCGAAAGGAATGCCGAATTTCTGTGAATATCCCTGGACGAGCTTGAAGCCGACTCCGCATCCGCTGAGGTCGTCGAACGGATAGGTGTCGTCCTCCCTTTTCGGGTCAAGGACAGCAACTGCAGGTGGAAGAGTATCCTCCGGAAGATGGTGGTCGCAGATGATGACTTCAATCCCCTTCCCGGCGGCATATTCAACCTTCTCATTGGCTTTGATGCCGCAGTCGAGGGTTATGATCAGTTCGAAGCCGTTGTCCGCGGCCCAGTCTATTCCCTTGAAAGAGAGGCCGTAGCCCTCGTCATAGCGGTCCGGGATGTAGAAATCGACCTTCGAGGAGTAGCGTCTGAGGAATGAATATACCAGGGCGACGGCTGTCGTGCCGTCGACGTCGTAGTCTCCGTAGACAAGGATGTTCTCCTCCGTCGTGATAGCCTTGCGGACCCTGTCCACGGCCTTGTCCATGTCCTTCATCAGGAACGGGTCGTGGAGGTCGTTCAGATTGGGGCGGAAGAAAGAGCGCGCCTGCTCGAAGGTCTCGACTCCCCTCTTCACGAGAAGGTCGGCGAGGACACGGTCAATGCCCAGCTCGGCGGAGAGTCTCCCCACCTTTTCCGGATCGGCCGGTTCCTTGAGTATCCATTTGCGCTCTCTAGCCATATTACAACAAAGATAGGGATTATATTTTAGAATCTGAATTTAAAGTAGTATTTTTGTGAATGGTCGCTGCTTTGCGGCCTTTTGTCTTGTAAATAAAGGAAAAAAGATATGGCAAACATTGAACTGAACGAACAGGAGATCATCAGAAGGGAGTCTCTTGCCAAGCTCAAGGAACTTGGTATCAACCCTTATCCGGCACCGCTCTACCCGGTCAACGCCTCTGCGGCCGAGATCCAGGCCGGCTACGACCCTGAGAAAGGCAACTTCCAGGAAGTCTGCATCGCAGGAAGGATCATGTCCCGCCGAATCATGGGAGCAGCCTCCTTCGGAGAGCTTCAGGACGAGTCCGGCAGGATCCAGATCTATGTCAAGAGGGACGAGATCTGCCCCGACGAGGACAAGACCATGTACAACACCGTCTGGAAGAAGCTTCTCGACATCGGTGACGTGATCGGAATCAAGGGATTCGCCTTCATCACCCAGACCGGCCAGCTTTCAGTCCACGCTAAGGAACTGACCCTCCTGAGCAAGTCGCTGAGGGTCCTTCCTATCGTCAAGGAGCAGGACGGCAAGGTCTTCGACGCATTCTCCGACCCTGAGCTCCGCTACCGCCAGAGGTATGTCGACCTGATCGTCAACCCTCAGGTCAAGGACACCTTCGTCAAGAGGGCTCAGATCATCGCCACGATGAGGGAGTATTTCAACGAGGCCGGCTGCCTCGAGGTCGAGACCCCTATCCTCCAGAGCATTCCGGGAGGAGCCACGGCACGTCCGTTCATCACCCACCACAACGCCCTCGACATCGATCTCTACATGAGGATAGCCAACGAGCTCTATCTCAAGAGACTCATCGTCGGCGGCTTCAGCGGTGTCTACGAGTTCGCCAAGGACTTCCGCAACGAGGGAATGGACAAGACCCACAACCCTGAGTTCACCTGCATGGAGATCTATGTCGCCTACAAGGACTACAAGTGGATGATGGAGTTCGTCGAGAAGATGCTCGAGAAGATCGCTCTCAAGCTCCACGGCACAACCAAGGTCATGATCGGCGAGAACGAAATCGACTTCAAGGCCGGCTACCGCAGGCTCCCTATCCTTGAGGCCATCAAGGAATATGCCGGTGTGGATGTCAAGGGAATGGACGAGAACCAGCTCCGCGAGACCTGCAAGAAGCTCAATGTCGAGATCGAGCCGTCAATGGGCAAGGGCAAGCTCATCGATGCCATATTCGGCGCCTACGCCGAGGACAAGCTCATCGAGCCTACCTTCGTGGCCGACGACCCTGTCGAGATGTCCCCTCTCACCAAGAGACATCGTGAGGACGACACTCTCACCGAGCGTTTCGAGCTTTTCGTCAACGGAAAGGAGCTTGCCAACGCATATTCAGAGCTCAACGACCCTATCGACCAGCTCGAGAGGTTCGAGGAGCAGGCCCGTCTCAAGAGCAACGGCGACGACGAGGCCATGTTCATCGACTACGACTTTGTCAGGGCTCTTGAATATGGCATGCCGCCTACTTCCGGACTCGGAATGGGCATCGACCGCCTCACAATGTTCATGACCGGCCAGACCACCATCCAGGACGTCCTCTTCTTCCCTCAGATGCGTCCTGAGAAGATAGTCAAGGCCAGCGAATAGCACTACCGGAGCGGCCGTTGCCGGAGGGGGCGGGTACTGAACCCATGCCACCCTCGGCACTGTAAGAGGGGGGACCGCGAGCGTAGCGAGTGGTGGGGCCGAACGAAGTGAGGCGGTTCAGTACCCACCCCCTCCGGCAACGGCCGAGGCCCCTGGCGCAGACAGCAGCACCGGAAGCACGATATGCTGAGAATCGAAAACATAACTTCGGCACAGAACCAGAAGATAAAGGACCTCCTTGCCCTGCAGGAAAAATCCAGGACAAGGAAGCAGGAAGGGCTTTTCGTCGTGGAAGGACGAAGGGAGCTAGGCCACTGCCTGGATGCCGGCTTCGTTCCGAGGACGCTGTTCGTCTGCGGCGAGATAATCTCCGGGAAGGAACTGGACGGAATCGTTTCAAAGGCGGAGGCCCTCAACCCTAAAGTGGGGATAATCCAGATTCCGGCATTCCTGTATGACAAGATCGCCTACCGTGGCGGCACAGAAGGGATAATCGCAGAAATAGAATTCAAGGACAGGAAACTCGAGGATCTCAGGCTCAGTGAGAATCCCCTCATCATGGTTCTTGAAAGCGTCGAGAAACCCGGCAATCTGGGCGCGGTGCTCAGAAGCGTCGATGCGGCAGGTGCGGACGCAGTCCTCATCTGCGACCCGCTCACGGACATCTACAACCCGAACCTGATCAGAGCCAGCATCGGAGCCGTGTTCTCAAGGCAGGTGGCCGTCACCTCTTCGGAGAAGGCTGTCGCCTGGCTGAAATCCAAGGGAATCAGAATCCTGACAGCCCAGCTGCAGGACTCTTCGCTCTACTACGACATCGACATGAAGAAGGGAACCGCCATCGTGATGGGTACCGAATCCACCGGGCTGTCCGACCTCTGGAGGGAGGCCGCAGACGCCCACATCAGGATTCCTATGCTCGGTTCACTGGACTCTCTCAATGTTTCAGTTTCAGCGGCGATTCTTCTCTTCGAAGCCGTAAGACAAAGACAGTAAACTGTTTCCATGGACAAGTTCGGTCTCATAGGCGACCCTGTCGCCCACTCAGAGAGCCCGGCGCTCTTCAAGAAAGCATATTCAGAAAAAAGGCAGGAAGACGGGTCTGAATATTCATACGACCTGATTGAAGGCGGCGACTTCGAGGTCTCCTTCGAACGTTTCTTAAAGGAGTACAAGGCGGTCAACGTCACTTCGCCGTTCAAGGAAGCGGCATTTCAGAAGGTGCTTTCGCTTGCGGGGGAAGGCAAAGGAACGGTCTCCGGGCCGGCTGCTCGGATTGGAGCAGCTAACATCCTCGTGAAGGGTCCGGAGGGCATTTCCGCTCACAATTCAGACTTCACAGGACTGATCATCTCCATTGCGGAGGCATATTACCCGGGAATCGTCAAGGAATTCCGTGCAGAATTCGGTGGGCAGTTCTTCGTAAAGGTCCACCAGTTCTTCAGGCAGTGCCTCAACAGAACATTCAACAGGAAACCGCAGGCTCTGGTGGTCGGATGCGGAGGATTCGGAAGGGCAGCCGCCGTGGCAGCCGCTGAACTGGGTTTCGACACCGCTCTGATGAACAGAACTCCGGGAAAGGCTCAGGCTCTGGCCGAGGCATTGCCCGAATATGGCTTCATAGTGGACCAGATGGCCGATTTCAAGGAAGCCGTCAAAGAATGTGACCTGATAATATACGCCCTCCCGGTTGCCCTGCCTGAAATCAAGGAACTGTCAGCGGATGACTACGCCGCCGAGAATTCCGGCCACGGCAAGGTCATTCTTGAAGCCGGCTACAAGGAACCGGCATTCGACAGCACGGACCGTCTCAAGATTCTTTCCGCCGACGGCACCTACGTCAGCGGCCGCCAGCTTCTCTTCGCCCAGGCCCTCACCGGCTGGTCCCTGTTGACCGGCTCCGAGCCCGTCCTCTGAGCCCATTCCTTCCTTTGAGCTCCAGCCATCACACCCGGCGTTTCACCGGGCATTCCCTTGACATCCCACTTGGCATATTGCCTGGCGTTCCCAACTGACACCACATCGCAATACGGTACCAAACCCCATAAAGCGGGAGCGGTAATAGGTCCAAGCGCTCCCGGGAACGGCAAGCATTTCCGAATTGTGGAACAATGATACGTTCGGAAGAGCGAAAGCCTGGGGAGGGAGGCGACAAGGATGGACGAAGCGATTTAGAGGAGAGACACCGGATCACCAGAATGAGACGGCGGCGGGATCACCTGCCGGAGATGGCGGCGGAGTCTTTGTCGAAGAAGAGGAGGCGGGCGATGATCAGGGCGATGCCGCCGACGACCCAGACGGCGCCGAGGGAGGCGATGCCGCCGGAGAGGCCGAAACTGTCACCGATGATTCCCAGAAGCCACGGAGCAAGAGACCCTATTCCGAATCCGAAGAGAATCAGGATGGCTGAGGACATCGAATAATAGTCCGGTGAGATCACGTCGTAGAGAATCGCATAGGTGCCCGCATCGAAGAACGCTCTGAAGAATCCGAATCCGGCAAGTGCGGCACAGACAATCACGAAACCGTTGGAGAGACCCATCATCACGATGCAAGGGGCTGCCAGAAACAGTCCCGCTGCCTGGAGGAGAAGCCTGTTACGTGCCCCCGAAGGCTTCTGGGCAAGCTTGTCGGAAAGGGAGCCCGCCACCATCACGCCCACGAATGCGGCCGCATGAGTCCAGAACATCGAGTGGAAACCAGCCGAAGTCAGACTGAGGTCGAAGGTCTCCTTCATGTACTTCGGCATCCAGGTAAGGTAGCCGTTGAGTCCGAATATGAGCGCACAGTAGGCCACGAGCATGCAGACAGCCGTAGGCACCTTGAAGAAGGCCGAGATGGCCTCGAAGAGGGATGGTTTGCGCACGGCAACAGGATTTTCTTCCGCGACATCCTTCTGGTGAGCAGTTGGCTGTGGTCCCCTGTCCCTCAAGCGGAGAGCCAGTACGACGGTGAATATGACACCCAGACCACCGAATATGATGAAGGCGTACTGCCAGCCGGCCTTTTCAGCCACGAAGCTAGCCAGAAGGCCGCAGGCGATCACACCGAGGTAATACGATGTCTGATGGAGGGACATGGCCCTGGCGCGGGTCGTCGTGTCATGGTACTGGGCGATGAGTCCCGTGTAGGTTGGTCCGAACATTCCCTGACCGACACCCATTCCGAAGCAACGGAAAAGGATGAGGAAGAATAGTCCTCCGAAAAAGCCGGTGAAGAGGGTCGCAGTACTGAATATGAGCGTGCTCACCACAATCTGTTTGCTGCGGCTGAGCCTGTCGGCATAGTAGCCGGCGAAAGGAACGGTGATGGCGTAGAACAGGTTGAACAGGGTGGAGAGAAGTCCCATTGTGCTGTCGCTAGCCCCCAGGTGGCTCTGTATCTGAGGAAGGACAATGTTGAACGTCTGCCTGTCGGCCTGATTGAGGAAGAATGCCACCCACAGAAGCAGCACGACCTCCCACTTGTAGAACTTGGACTCGGCGTTCACTTTCATATTCATGCGATATTTATGGACTTTACACAAAAATAAGGGATTTTTTTGTACATTCGCTCATCTTTCATAATTAATCCCATGGATATCAAGAAACTGATTCTCAGCATCGCGTCAATCACGATCGCATCGGCCGCACAGGCCCAGATCAGCATCGACAACGGAAGACAGCTGTTCGTGGACGACCTTGTCGTTGAATCCACGGACCTGCAGAGAACATGGCATCATCCGGAGAAGTTCGAAGGGAACCCGGTCATGAAGCCCGAGACGGCATGGGAGAAGCCAGAAGGAGGGAATGCAGCCGCCTGCACGAAAGGCGGAGGAATATGGTGGGATGAAAGCGAGAAGGTCTTCAAGCTGTGGTATGACGCAGGCTGGCACCACACTATCTGCTACGCCGTGTCGAAGGACGGCATCAACTGGGAAAGACCTGACCTTGACGTAGTTCCAGGCACCAACATAGTGGTCAGGATGGACGATCCGGCATTCAGACCGGATTCGTGGAGCGTCGTCAAGGACCCGGACGCAAAGAATCCTGACGAGCTCTACAAGATGATGATTCACAGGCCGTGGACCGAGCCTTGGGGAGGTCCCGACGGGGCCTGCCTGGTCTCCCCTGACGGCATACACTGGAAGGAAGTCGCTCCGCTTCCGGCCTCCGGCGACAGAAGCACCATGTACTACAATCCGTTCAAGGAGAGATGGGTGTTCTCACTGAGGAGCAACTGGACTGACAACTACCTGTCGGGAGGCCCGCGGAACAGGATGTACTATGAGCTGGAAGATTTCATGGAAGGGCCATGCTGGGAGACAAGATACAGAGGTTCTGTCCTGGGGCACACTGCTCTGGAGCAGAACCTTGAGAAATGGATTGACCGGGACGACACGCTGGACCCTGTCGACCCCGACGTACCGGGCCTGTCAAAGACACAGCTCTACAATTTCGATGCTGTCGCCTACGAATCGATAATGGTAGGCATGCTGGAGATTCACATAGGGCCTGAGAACGGAGAATGCGAGCCTGAAGGGCTTCCAAAGATCACGGACCTGAAGTTTGCATATTCAAGGGACGGAAAGAACTTCAGCAGGCCGGAAGGCGGTGTGGCCATCGGTTCGGAAAGATGGGCGTCAGATGCCTGGGACAGAGGCTACGTACAGCCGGTTTCCAATCTTTTCGTGGTCAATGGTGACGAGCTCTGGTTCTATTACGGGGCTTTCAAGGGGGATCCGGAAAGGGGGTCCAGGCACGGGAATCATGACAGAGTCTCCGAGAACATGGCCATGTATGACAATTCCTGCCTGGGAATCGCCAGGATGAGAAGGGACGGATTCGCATCGCTTGACGGCAGCGGAACCCTGACCACAAAGCCGCTGAGGTTCTCCGGCCGGCACCTCTTCGTCAACGTGTCCGCACCGGAGGGCGCAATCGCCGCAGAAATAATTGACGATGAGGGGAATGTCGTGGAAGGATATTCAGCGAAGGATTCAAGGGTGAGAAAAGTCGACTCCACGAAACTTCTGATCAGGTGGAAGAAGAAAGATGGCATCACCCTGTCCAAGTTCGTCCCCTACAGGATAAGGTTCATCCTGGAGAACGCCTCCCTGTACTCTTTCTGGGTGGCAATGGGCCCAGACGGAGCGTCCAACGGCTACCTGGCAGGCGGGGGTCCGGGCTACGACGGTCTGAAGGACATCCCGGACCAGAGCCGGCCCGAGACCGCTCCGAACATCATGGCTCCTGACAGCAGCCATTCGAAGGAAAACCGCCGCATGGAAGGGATCCCTTCAATCGCAGTCACCGCCGACGGAGCCATGTGGGCGACCTGGTACGGAGGACCTACCCTGAATGAGGATGAATACAACTACCTCATCCTCGCCCGTTCGGAAAACGGACGGGACTGGAAGGAGATAATGGTCTGCGACCCTGACTTCGAAGGGCCGAGAAGGAATTTCGATCCGGAGATATTCGTGTCGCCTGACGGGCTGCTCAGATGGACCTGGACGGACCGTGTCGGAGCCGTGTTCTCCCTCAACGGTGGCGACCAGCTCTGGATGGCGACCATAGACCCGGAGACTTCCACCCTGACGGAAGAGCCTAGGGTGATTGCAAGAGGAGTGATGATGAACAAGCCTTGCTTCCTCAAGGACGGGACCTGGCTTCTTCCTGTTGCGCACTGGTGGGAGAATCCATCGTCCTGCGTCTATGCGTCCACGGACGGAGGAAGGACTTTTGAATATCGCGGGGGCGCCACCGTCCCGGTCTCCGACAGAGTCTATGACGAACACACCATCATCGAGAAGAAGGACGGTTCCCTCAAAGTCTACATCAGGACCGCCAGCAGCGGCAACTGCCTGTGGGAGGCGGATTCCCAGGACGGTGGAAGGACCTGGAGCAAAGCCTGCCCTTCCCGAGCCGCCTCGCTCAGCTCACGGACCTTCGTGACAAGGCTCGGGGACGGGAAGTGGCTGATGGTCAAGCATGGAGCCTACAGCAAATACCCTGACAACCGGAGGGACCTCACCGCATTGATCTCCGATGATGACGGAAAGACCTGGTGGGGAGGGCTGGTCCTCGATCCGAGGGTGGGCTGCTCCTATCCTGACGGTCAGCAGCTGGAAAACGGGAAGATCGTGATAGTGAGCGATTTCGACCGCGTCGGATCCCGGGAGATCTCCTATGTTGAAATCAGCGAGGAGGACATTCTCAGAGGCTCCGTCAATCCGAAGGACAGCGACATCGTCCCGGAGAGAATCAGGCCGGCAAGGGAGGTCCACCTGCCCGAAAGGATAGTTATCAGCGAAGCTGGCCGGTAAGCCGGCGTTTGAAACGACACGACACAAGACAAAACAATCATAGCGATGAAGAATATTCTCATTCCAGCATGTCTGGCACTTCTGTGCCTCACATCCTGCACTGACAAGAGGACCGCATCCTGGCAGATGCGTGAGATGAGCATGTCCAACCTTCAGGAACAGTTCGCCGACCCTGGCAAGGAATACCGGTCCGCTCCGCTCTGGGTCTGGAACACGGCGATGACTGAGGAAGACATAGACCGGATGCTTCAGGATTTCAAGGACCAGGGGTTCGGAGGCGCATTCGTCCATCCGCGTCCGGGTCTGGAGACAGAGTACCTGTCCGATGAATGGTTCCGTCTCTGGCGCTACAGCGTTGAAAAAGGCAAGGAACTGGGGCTGGACATCTGGATCTATGACGAGAACAGCTATCCGAGCGGATTCGGCGGAGGGCATGTGCCGGATGAGATGCCTGAGTCCTACAACCAGGGGCAGGCGCTTCTGGGAGAGAGGACGGCCGTTCTGCCCGAAAGCACCGAAGACATCTACCTGTGCCTGGAAAGAACCGGTGATTCATTCACCGACATAACTGACAGGCTGGCTGAATTCAAGGGCAAGGAATCCACCTACTACATCTACAGGAAGGGCTACAATTCCGCATCCCCATGGACGGCAGGATTCCCTTACGTGGACATCACGGCCCCCGGAGCAACGGCGAAATTCATCGAACTGACCAGGAGGGGCTACGAGAAGGAATGCGGCGATGAACTGGGCAGCGTCGTCAAAGGAATAGTCACGGACGAGCCTCAGATTGCTTCGACGTTCGGAGGGCACTGCCGCTGGACTCCCCTCCTGTTCGACAGATTCCAGGAGATGTGGGGATACGACCTCAGGACCTCATGGCCGCTCCTCGGTGAGCAGACCGGCAACTGGAAGAAGGTGCGCCACGACTACAACGCCACGCTCCTCCGGCTCTTCATCGAGCGGTGGAGCATGCCTTGGTACGAATACACAGAAGCGCATGGCATGAAATGGACAGGACACTACTGGGAGCATGAATGGCCTTGGGTCAACAGCGGTCCAGACAACATGGCGATGTATGCCTGGCACCAGCAGCCTTCCATCGACATGCTTTTCAACACATATTCAAATGACGACCCGCGCGCCCAATTCGGCAACGTGCGGAGCGTGAAGGAGTTGAGGAGCGTCGCCAACCAGATGGGGTACGAAAGGACCCTGAGCGAGACCTACGGCGGATCCGGATGGGACATGCGTTTCCAGGATTTCAAGCGCCTGGGGGACTGGGAATATGCTCTCGGCGTGAATTTCATGAACCAGCACCTCTGCCATACCACGATCACCGGAGTCCGCAAATACGACTATCCTCCGGAGTTCACCCGCATTTCTCCATGGTGGGAGGATTATGCCTTCCTTAACGACTATTTCGGACGTCTCTCCCTGGTGCTCAGCCAGGGCGAGCAGATGTGCGACTGGCTGATTCTGGAGCCGACCACAAGCCTCTGGCTCCATGGCGCATCCTGCATCTCATCGCCAGAGATGGAGACGATCGGTTCCGCATTCCAGCAGTTTGTCACCAGGATGGAAAAGAGGCAGATGGAATATGACCTCGGCAGCGAGGACATCATGATGAGGAACGGATCCGCCGGCAAGGGAGGGCTCCGCATAGGTTGCCGCAATTACCACCATGTCGTCCTTCCTCCAGGAACGGAGAATCTTGAAAGCTCAACGTTCAGACTTCTTGAAAGATTCGTCAGGAGCGGCGGTGAACTCTGCTTCTTCCAGGCCCCGGTTTTCCTGGACGGTGAGGAGAATGAAGACCTCAAAACCTTCTTCGCACGGGAAGACGTCAGGAAACTGACCTCAGAAGACGAACTCATGGAATCCTATGAAGCGACCGCCTCATTGAAATTCAGCGGCCTGACATGCGACCAGCTGTTCCATCAGCATCGCTCCTACGATGACGGCGAACTCATCTTCCTGACCAATGTCTCTCTTGACAGGAATGCCGGAGCGACATTCAGCCTGCCGTGCACCCATCTGTACAAGATGGATGCCTTCACCGGCGCCATCCTCACATGCAGTGATGCCGTAGAAAACGGCAAGGCGACTGTCAGCGTCAATCTGAATCCGGTCGAGAGCTGCCTGTACTTCGCGTCTAACAAGCCCATATTCACTGATATTCAGGAAGTTATTTCAAAGGACGATTTCGCGGATGTCCTGGCTCCGTCCGGAGATATTCAGGTCAAGCCTGTTCGGGACAATATTCTCAATCTTGACTTCTGCAGTCTGACCGTGGATGGGCAGGCTCTGGGGAATTTCTATGTGAAAGAGGCCAACAGCCGCATGTGGAGAGCATTCGGAAGCCTTGACCCATGGGAGACCGCCGTGCAGTTCCGACACGACATCCTTGACCGTGACACCTTGACGACAGGGAATGTTCAGGTTGAATACCAGTTCTTCGTTGAAGAAGAACCGGATGCCGGCAATGTGCATTTCATCGTCGAGCGTCCTGACATCTGGGATGTCAGCCTCAACGGCACCAAGCTTGACTACATTCAGGACCAGCTTCTGGACAGCCGCTGCGGCGATTTCAAGGCCGGGAACGCCATCAGGAAGGGAACCAACCATATTCTTCTGACCTGCAGTCCTATGAGTATCCATGCAGAGATAGGTCCTGTGATGGTGCTCGGGAATTTCGGTGTCAAGAACGCTCAGAAAGGCTTCACCCTCGTCAAAGCCCCAGAGGCGCTCAGTCTCGGAGCATGGAAGGACCAGCTCTACCCTGAATATCCTTGGGAAGTATCCTACTCACGCACCTATGACATTGCTCCTGACAAGGAATATGCACTGCAGCTTGGTTCATGGGCGGGAACGGATGCCCAGGTGCTGGTGAACGGCGTGAAGGTCGGAAACATTTCGCTTCCGCCTTACAGAATGACTCTGACTCCTTTCCTCAAGGAAGGAGAGAACAGGATAGAAGTGCGTGTCGTCGGTTCGATGAAGAATCTGTACGGACCTCACTACGTTCCTCTGAGCGGAATCATGGCCCCGAACTTCTGGGACGGCATAACCGGACAGCGCGCCGGACAGGACTACGACCTCCTTCCTTACGGCCTCGCAGAAGACTTCCAGGTTCTCTGCCGGTAACCAGCCGTCAGACCTGCCAGTCTTCCGGCCACGCAGAAGGTTTGAACATTGATGACACACACCGAACGTCATGCCGGACTCTCTCCGTTCAATTTGAGCGCCTCCACTCTTTCTGTGCCAACTGGCTGAACGATGACCGGGCTAGGTCGAATTCCAGGCCGGACATCTAGCCCGATTCGTTTTTGTAAATAATTAACTTATGACCAATTACGTATTTCAAGCGGGCTAGGTCACCGGCATATGTTTCGACCTAGCCCGCTGATGGCACTTTCTGAAGCTTCCAAGCCACGCCACGCCTCTAATCCGGGACTATGTAGATGAACCTGGTTATGATGTCCTTCTCATCGACCCAGATATACAAGAAATCAGTACCGAACATCATCAGATATTCACCTTTCTTGCAAAGACCATAAGGAATACCGACTTTCTTCATTGCGGAAATATTCTCGCCCACACATATCCCTCCTGCTATGGTCTTCGTCAGAATAGGCATGTTCTTCTCTGCTAATGTAAAGAAAGTGAACTCTCCATTACGCTGGAAATCAAGTTCTGTAGTCTTTTTCTCACCATAGTAATAACTTTCTCCAAGTCCAAATTCACTTTGATAACTCCTGTATAGAGTTGGTTTCCCAAGTCTGGCAACGACCTGTTCTTTCGTGTATGTCTGACCTATTTCCAAACCATTAAGGTCCATTTCATAATGCTTCTGTGCAAAAACGAGACTGCAAGAAAGCATCAGCATGGCAATTGCGATAAATCTTTTCATTGTCATCTGAATATATGATTATTTGAAGCGGTCGTGTTCATACGAAGAAAAGAGAACAGCCCCGGGAGACACTTCGGACGCAATCAAACCGAGGCTGTTCATATTACAACAAATTAATTAGGTACAATAAAAACAAACCTGGTTATGATGTTCTTTTCGTCCACCTGAATATACAAGAAACCTGGACCGAACACCATTGAGTACTCCCCCTTACTTTCCAAATAATAAGGAATCCCGACCTTCTTCATGGCCGAAATGTTTTCGCCAACACGGATTCCACCGGCAATCAGATTTGTCAAAATAGGCATGTTCTTCTCCGCTACAGAGAAGAAATTGAAGACGCCGTCGTTGTGCAATTCAATTGCACTATCCCTGTCTTTCCCGTAATAAAAGCATTCGTCCAGGCCAAACTCACATTCGCTGCTACGATATACTACGGGGTTTCCAAACTTGGCAACGACCTGCTTCTTAGTGTAAGTCTGACCGATTACAAGCCCGTTCAGGTCCATCGTGACGTGCTTCTGCGCGAGCATTCCGCAGCAAGAAAGGGCCAAGAAGGCTATTGCGATAAATCTTTTCATGGCTATCTGTATTTGATTATTGTCTATGGATATACGTTTTTCTGGTTTCCTTCTGTTAAATCATCACACTTTGATCCCGTTATTTCTGGAGGAGAATCCTTTTGATCAGGGATTGTACCATTTATGTAAATGGCCGGATTTTCCGTATCCGTTCCTACTCCAGTAAAAACGGCTAAATGCAAGTGTGGATTCTTTGCCTTAATAGCATTCCCGGTAACGCCTGTGTAACCTATCAATTCTCCCTGATAGACCTTGTCACCCTCTTTGAATGGAAAACCAGTTCTGGGATTGATGGCAATAGGATCGGACTCATTCAGATGCATATAGCTGAATATACGATTATTGCCATTGACATTACATCTGATGTTTATTCGATTTCCACCATCATTTCGATCTCCTAAATATCCGTCTGGGTATAAGTAGTTTTTGTTCTTTTCAACCCTATTCACTTGATTAGTGATACTTTTCGCAACAGTACCATCGTACATCGCGTATACTGGAGTTCCAACCTCTGCTGCAAAATCTATACCCCCATGAGATCCCCCATTACGTACTGTTTTTCCATAAGTTCCTCCCAAGAGGCCACTCCCTTCACCGGCATGATTATAGCAAGGAGCAATGGCCATGGATTTGAGAGGATTGGCTTTGTTGGCGGTAGTGTCGACACAGGGACGGACGGTGGATTCTCCATAACGATAGAAATAGGCTGTTGAAGAAATATCCTTGGTCACAGTAACTGAGATATCTCCGGAACACTTCCCAAACGCTCCTGTCCAATGATCGAAGAAGCACCCACCGTATGGAATAGCCTTGACATTGACGATGCAACCTCTTGAATACTGACCAGAACCGATCACGAATCCTTTGTCAAGAGGAGAGCCATACAGTTTAACCGAATAGGTGGCGAATTTTTGTCTGTCCTTCTTCAAATCTTTTTCACCGGAACCGGTTCCACCACCGCTACCACTTCCACCTCCGCCCCCGGAAAAGCCATTTTCAGGAAGCGCTGATTCAAAACCGTCATCTGTATCTTCATCTTCCTTAACTTTTTCAGGAGCTTTAGCAACACAATATGCCGCTTCCAATGTGTTTGAGTTACTGCCTTCAGACCTAGTGTCGACTTGGCTCACAACAATTGAGATGTACTCGACATCGTCATATTCGTGAATTTCGTCAGCGCTGAGCATTCTCGATTCAAGCAGCAAGCCGTTCTCAAATGTGTACAGACCAGACATCGTCCCATCCAAATCTGAGAAAATGATGATTCCACTGAAGTTTGGCTTATCAATGAAAGAGAAATCTGAATGAGTTGAATAATACTCGGGTTTTGTCAGCAGAGTCGCAACCATGCTCATTTCATAGCCGGAATCCGAATAATATTCAAGGTAGTACTTAGAAATAACTGACAGACTGTCGATTACTGTCGAGTCCTCAATTTTTGAACTCAACCTTACATATTGCCTGCTGGTGTTTGACTTGAAAGGAATCTGAATGAGGGTCACACCGTCCACTTCCTCAGTTTCAGCAAGGGAGCGGTCCAGCAGGGATTCAAGGGAGACATATTCAGTCTCGGAGGAAGATGCTTTTGTGGTCGGCGTTGGAGACAACCAGTAATCAGCCAGATCTGCATAGAAGGTTTCGTTGCATGCTGGAATCCGAATGGCTTCCAGGTCTGCAGGGCAGGATTCCCCAACCGGTTTGGGCAGAGAATCCCGAGTCTTTTCGCACGCCGGCAACAGCAAAAGTGCGGCGACGAACGGAAGAATCAATTTTTGTTTCATCTTGCCATTTGCTTATCGGCTGCTTTGAATATGACAGCGCAAATCATTTCAAAACAGGTCTTGGTTAATAGTTCTGATGGTCAGGCCCTGCAGCAGCCTGAAGAGAACCCGTTTCCGGTTCCTTCTGCAATCATATACAAATATTTTAAGAACTCAAAGCATTATCACATTAATCTACACTATTTTAACATTTCTTAGGTTTATTTAATATAATTTAAGACTTTTGATGGAAATGCAAATTTTTCATAATTCTCGAACAGGCTGTGACAACACATTTCGTTACGGAAAGGGAACATGTTTCTCCGTTCTGATATGTCTCCTGCTGCGACACCGAATAGATGCCGGTGAACGAATCTGGCGATTCCGTTCACGGAATGCTCACAGTCACCCAAATGGGAGCGACAGGGAGATGAAACGACCTGAAATCCGGCTGGGAAAGAGTTCCCGGAGGGTGCAGGGCACGGGGACACTGCCACCCTCGGCACGTTAAGAGGGAGGGAGAAAGCCATAGGCTTTCGGAAGGGGTCGGCGCAGCCGACGTCCCCGTGCCCTGCACCCTCCGGGAACTCCAAAATGTGTCGGTGGAGATCCGCTCAATAGAGCACATGGCTTTGCATGTTGTCAGCCCAAAAACCACGATAGGCAAAGAGAGCCACACGGACACACAAAAAAAGGATGGCCCCGAACTGAGGCCATCCCTTATCTGGTACGGACTGTTTCCGATTACATCATGCCGCCGGCAGGCATTGCAGGAGCCGGTTCCTTCTCAGGGATGTCAACGATTCCGCACTCTGTGGTGAGGAACATTCCAGCCACAGAAGCAGCGTTCTCGAGAGCCACGCGGGCAACCTTGGTAGGATCGATGAGACCAGCCTCGAACATGGTGACATATTCATCGGTGCGGGCATTGTAGCCGAAGTCTGCCTTGCCCTCGCGGATCTTCTGGATGATGACGCTTCCCTCGACACCTGCGTTCTGGGCGATCATGCGGAGAGGCTCCTCAATCGCGCGGGCGACGATACGTACGCCGGTTGTCTGGTCCTCGTTCTCACCCTTGAGGTTCTTGAGAGTCTCAGCGGCGCGGATGTAGGCGACACCACCGCCAGGAAGATAGCCTTCCTCAACTGCGGCACGGGTGGCGTTGAGAGCATCCTCAACCCTGTCCTTCTTCTCCTTCATCTCGATCTCCGAGCCAGCGCCCACATAGAGGACGGCGACTCCGCCGGCGAGCTTGCCAAGCCTTTCCTGAAGCTTCTCCTTGTCGTAGTCGGAGGTGGTTGTGGAGATCTGAGTGCGGATTTGAGCGACTCTGTCAGCGATTTCCTTAGCATCACCTGCGCCACCGACGATTGTGGTGTTGTCCTTGGTGATGGTGATCTTCTCGGCCTGGCCGAGCATCTCAGGAGTAGCGTTCTCGAAGGTGTATCCCCTCTCCTCTGCAACTACGGTAGCGCCTGTGAGGATGGCGATGTCCTGAAGCATCTCCTTGCGGCGGTCGCCGAAACCAGGTGCCTTGACAGCGGCCACCTTGAGGGTTCCGCGGAGACGGTTGACGACGAGAGACTGGAGAGCCTCGCCATCGACGTCCTCGGCGATGATGAGGAGTGATTTTCCTTCACGGGCGATAGGCTCGAGGATAGGAAGGAGGTCCTTCATCGTAGAGATCTTCTTGTCGGTGAGAAGGATGCAAGGATCGTCAAGGACGGTCTCGAGCTTCTCAGGATTGGTCATGAAGTATGGAGAGATGTAGCCTCTGTCGAACTGCATACCCTCGACGACCTTGACCTCGGTCTCGATACCCTTGGCCTCTTCCACAGTGATGACACCGTCACCGTTGACCTTTGACATTGCGTCAGCGATGAGTTTGCCGATGGTGCTGTCGTTGTTGGCTGAGACAGTACCGACCTGCTCGATCTTGGAATAGTCGTTGCCGACCTTCTTGCTCTGCTTCTTGAGATTGGTCACGACAGCTGCGACAGCCTTGTCGATACCTCTCTTGAGGTCCATAGGATTGGCACCTGCGGTGACATTCTTGAGACCCACGTTGATGATGGCCTGTGCGAGCACGGTAGCGGTGGTAGTACCGTCACCTGCCTGCTCGTTGGTCTTGGAAGCGACTTCCTTGACCATCTGGGCGCCCATGTTGGCGAACCTGTCCTCAAGTTCGATCTCTTTAGCCACGGACACACCGTCCTTGGTGACGTGAGGAGCACCGAACTTCTTGTCGATCACGACATTGCGGCCCTTAGGACCGAGAGTGACCTTTACTGCGTCAGCAAGAGCGTCGACTCCCTCCTGCATCTTGGAACGGACGTCAACATTGAATTTTATTTCCTTTGCCATAATTTGTTTCCTCCTGATGATTAAAGAATTGCCAAAATGTCTGACTGCTTCACGATGAGATACTTCACGTCGTCGACCGTCACCTCGGTGCCGGCATACTTGCCGTAGATGACTTCGTCACCGACCTTGACTTCCATAGGTTCGTCCTTCTTGCCGGGACCGCAGGCGATCACCTTGCCTTCCTGTGGTTTCTCTTTTGCCGTGTCAGGGATGAAAAGACCTGAAGCTGTCTTTGTCTCAGCCTCCTTAGGCTGGACCAGAACTCTGTCTGCTAATGGTTTGATCATGATATTGTGAATTTCTGTTGTTTAATATCCTGCTTCACCCGGAATCCACCGGGGGCGAAGTCAAAAATTCAAAGGATGTGCCAACATCATCCCACTGACAAATTGTCACCACCCTGGCAATGCCCGAGAGATAGCAAAATGTCCGTCCCCGGTTTCTGAATATCAGAAAACAATGCTATCTTTGAAAATCCGAGCATACCCCGGTAAGCGCCGGAGCGTCGGGGACATACGGAAAAAACCAGAACACCATGAGAAAGTATCACATCGCACTTCGCATCATAGTTATCGTCATCATTCTGTCCGCAGTCGCAATGTCCTGCAGCCGGTACGGCGGAGGTGACGCACAGAGCACCGAGTTTGCAACCTTCATCAAGGCTCACACGTCAGGAGTCATCACGGACAAATCCACCATACGTGTCGAACTGGCATCCAACATTCCTGACGCCGAACCGGGAGCGGACCTCAAGGATGGCATACTGACTTTCTCGCCTGCCCTGAAGGGGACCGCGCGCTGGCTGTCATCCTCGATGATAGAATTCATTCCGAACAGCGGAGAACTCAGGAGCGGAACCTCCTACACCGCCAAGCTGCGCCTGGACAAGATCCAGAAAGTGGGCGACCACAACTTCAAGAAGTACACGTTCAAGTTCCTCGTGGCGATCAAGGAAGCCGTCCTCCATCAGGGTGACGTCATCATCACGGCGGCATCTCACGACATCGCCAGCGTGGACGGAACGATCTCGCTCACAGAAGAGCTGCCTCTCGAAACAGTTCAGGAAATGCTTTCGTTCAGCTATCCGGAAGACGGTGCCGAAGCCAGCGTGACGGCCGGGAACGACCCTCTTCATTTCAAGTTCGAGATAGTGTCGCTGAAGAGAAGCGACAAGGACCGCAACCTGAAGATAAGGCTGAAGAGCGGCGACACCGGATTTCTCACCGATTCGCAGCTCGACGTGGTGATCCCTTCCACCGAAGGTTTCAAGGTCACCCAGGCCCAGCTGGTCGAGTCTGACGGACCGCACATCCAGATCACATTCAGCGATGCGCTGGACGAAGATGCTGACTATACCGGGATGTTCACCCTGGAAGGGGCCGGGCAAATCCATCAGCGGATAAATGACGACATCGTCAGACTGTATTTTGACAATCCGAACGGTGCTCCTGTCACTCTGGACATTTCAGAGGACGTGAAGAGCCACAACGGCACGAGGATGGGTCAGAGCTATTCCAAGACATTCAAGTTCCAGGAAGAGAAACCGGCAGTGGTGATACCTGTCAAGGGAAACATCCTTCCAGATTCGAAATCCCTCGTCCTTCCGTTCAAGGCCGTG
Source organism: Bacteroidales bacterium (assembly GCA_024398315.1). Lineage (GTDB taxonomy): Bacteria > Bacteroidota > Bacteroidia > Bacteroidales > UBA932 > Cryptobacteroides. The sequence goes on along the minus strand of JAKSJH010000005.1, from coordinate 10,091 downwards.
AATCTCAAGGCCGTTGACATCAGGGTGATCCAGATCTATCAGGAAAACGTCCTCATGTTCCTGCAGGACAACGACCTGGATGGCAGCAATTCCCTGCGCAGAGCGGGCCGTCTGGTCTGCAGGAGATGCCTGCACCTCAACTCAGACCCGTCCAAGGACCTCCACAAATGGCAGAACTACAGCATCGACCTCTCGAAACTGTTCCGCCAGGAACCCGGCGCCATCTACAGAGTCCTGATCTCCTTCAAGCAGGAATATTCAGTCTATGGCGAAAATGACAGTTTCAGGAACGGAGCCCCTTCGGACGAACTGGTGAACATCGCTTCCGAAGACATCACCCCTGAGGATGACGCCGAATGGGACAGGGCCCAGCCGTACTGGTACGAGGATTTCTACGACTGGGATGAATACAGCTGGCAGGACAGGGACAATCCGCTCAAGCCGACTTATTACATGGAGTCGTACCGTTTCCCTAGCATCAACCTTCTCACTTCGAATCTCGGAGTCATCGCAAAGTATTCGGGCGGGGACAGACTGTGGGTGAGCGTCACTGACCTCATGTCTTCAAAGCCGGTCTTCAACTCCGAACTCTACGTCTACAGCTATCAGCTCAAGGAAATCGGTTACGCCAAGACAGGAACTGAGGGAAATGCGGAGATACAGCTCAGCGGAAAGCCTTTCGCCGTAGTGGCGAAGAGAGGCGGGGCCACCAGCTACCTGAAAGTCAGCGACGGGGACGAGAAGTCCCTCAGCAGGTTCGATGTCGGAGGCAAGGTCCTCGACGAGGGCCTGAAGGCGTACATTTACGGGGAGAGGGGTGTCTGGAGGCCGGCGGACACGCTGCACGTCACCCTCAGGCTCGAGGACAAGGAAGACAGGCTGCCAGACAGCCACCCGGTCTTGATGGTTGTCTACACGGCGCAGGGCCAGTTCTACACCAAGCTGATCAACAGCAACGGCAGGGACGGAGTCTACGTGTTCAACGTTCCGACCAAGGCCGATGACCCGACAGGGACATGGCACTCCTACTTCAAGGTCGGAGGAGCCACATTCCACAAGGCGCTCATGATCGAGGATGTAAAGCCTAACCGTCTGAAAGTTAGCCTCAACCTGGAATCCGACATGCTGGAAGGAGGCAAGGAGACAGCCGTGGACATCACTTCGTCCTGGCTCTCCGGTCCGCCGGCATCAGGTCTGGCCGCCGATGTGAACATGACGCTCCGCCGCGGCAGTTCGACTTTCAAGGGATATGAAGGCTATGTCTTCACCAGTCCCCTCTCCAGATTCGAGGTCAGTGAATATGATCTCGTCGACACCGTTCTCGGAGAGGACGGCCATTCACGCACCATGGTCAGCATGCCTTCCGCGGGAGGCGCCCCGGGAATGCTCGTGGCCGACTTCCTCACTTCCGTTCAGGAAGAAGGCGGTGACATTAGCTTCTCGACCATGTCCCTTCCTTATTCGCCATACGGTTCCTACGTCGGAATAAAAGTGCCGGACATGGAAGATGGATTCCTGGACACAGGCAGGGAGCATTCGTTCAAGGTGGCTTCAGTCGACAAGAACGGAAAGAGCGTCGCGGGTGTCAATCTGACATATTCAATCTACAAGATGAAATGGAGCTGGTGGTGGGAGAGCCGCGCCGAGGACCTCGATTCTTACGTCAATTCTCCGTCGGCCGAACCCGTGAAGACCGGAGACCTGGTCTCAGGCGGGAATGGTTGCGGATTCAGCTTCAAGGCGGAGGATTCCGAATGGGGACGCTACCTGGTGATAGTCAAGGACAATGACAGCGGGCACTCCTGCGGCACTGTGTTCTATGCCGACACTCCCGGCCTGGGAGGAAGAGCGTTCCAGGAGAATCCGAACGGATTGTCCATGCTCACCTTCTCTACCGACAAGAAGAGCTACGATGTGGGCGAGACGGTGAAAGTGTTCATTCCGACACCTTCGAAGGGCAGCATCCTGGTCTCACTCGAGAATTCCAGAGAAGTGCTGTCAAGGGAATGGGTCAAGGCTTCGGGCGCCGGTCCGGTGCAGTATTCATTCAAAGTGACTCCTGAGATGGCCCCGAACTTCTACGTCCATGTCACATTGGTGCAGCCTCACGAAAGGGCTGACAACGACCTTCCTGTCAGGCTCTACGGTGTGCAGCCGGTGATGGTGAACGACAAGGATTCCCGTCTGGAGCCTCAGATCGTCATGCCGGATGTCCTCCGTCCGGAACAGGAGTTCACGGTGAAAGTGAAGGAAAAGGACGGAAAGCCTATGACCTACACGCTTGCGATTGTGGACGAAGGTCTCCTCGACCTTACTTCGTTCAAGACCCCGGACCCTTGGAACTCAATGTACGAAAGAGAAGCTCTCGGAGTCAGGACATGGGACCTTTACGATGACGTCATCGGAGCGTTCAGCGGAAGGTTCTCACCTATGTTCAGCATAGGTGGCGACGAAAGCCTGCTGCGAGGCTCGAAGAAAGACAACAGGTTCAATCCTGTAGTTAAGTTCATCGGTCCTTACACCCTGCAGTCCGGCTCAGCCTCCCACAAGATCAAGCTTCCTATGTATGTTGGAAGCGTAAGGGTCATGGTCGTGGCGGCAAGCGGTACGGCCGCTTACGGCAGCGCCGACAAGACGGTCCAGGTGAAATCTCCTCTGATGACTCTGACCTCTCTCCCGAGAATCCTCAGCGAAGGGGAGAAGGTGTCGATGCCGGTCAACGTGTTCGTACTGGAAGACGGTGTCAGGGACACCAAGGTCAGCGTCAAGGCTGACGGTCCTGTCCGTGTCGTCGGCAACAGCACCGAGTCCGTCCGTTTCGACAGCACTGGGGACAAGGTTGTAAGATTCAGTCTGGAAGCTTCCGGAACCGGGACGGCCCGCATCGACATCACGGCGGAAGGCGGCGGCAAGCAGGCCCACGAAACGATAACCCTGCAGGTCAGGAAGGCCAATCCTCCGGTTCTCACGAACACAAGCCTGCTGATCGGCAAGGGAGAGACCAGGAGCTTCTCATTCACACCATTTGAAAGTGGAGAGGACGACTGGGCCGGACTAGGTCTGTCCGTCTGCCCGGTCCTCAACTCCGAAGTCGTGTTCTCGGCTATGACCTCCTTCCCGTACAGATGCACCGAACAGCTTGCCTCCATGGGAATATCACTTCTCTCCATAAGGGGATCACTGAGTGAGAAGAAGCAGGAGCAGGTGGACAGGATCATTCCTGACCTCATACAGCAGATCTGCCAGAGACAGGCCTCTGACGGTGGTTTCATTCTTTGGAGCAACAGTCAGGAGACAGGAAGCTGGATCACGTCAATGGCCGGAGAATTACTTCTGATGGCATCTCAGAACGGCTACAGCGTCAGCAAAGGTGTCCTTGCCAGCTGGTCGAGATTCCAGAAAAAGGCCGTGCAGGACTACAGGAACTCCAGCACAGGCTACCTCTGGGATCTCGGGCAGGCCTACAGACTCTACACCCTCGCTCTGGGCGGAGAGACTGAAAGCGGTGCCATGAACAGACTCAAGGAGGTTCAGAACCTTTCAGTCCAGGCAGTCTGGATGCTCGCTTCGGCATATTCAGTGTCGGGAAAGAAGGCGGTGGCCAAGGAGATGATTTCATCCTTGAAGCCGGATTTCTCCGCCTACCGCAACGGAGATGAAACCTATGGCTCACCGCTCAGGGACAAAGCCATGGCCCTTGAATCGATGGCCCTTTCAGATCAGACCGGTCCGGCGTTCGAACTGGCCGGAGACATCGCCAGGGAAATCTCAGAAGGGTTATTCTCGACCCAGGAGGCAGCATTTGCATCCAAGGCCATGAAATGCCTCGCCGACAAGGCCGGAAACGGCATGCTGTCCGCTGAAGTGACTTGCGGAAGCAAGTGCAACACGGTCTCCAGCTCCAAGCCAGAGGCGAAAGTGGACGTGGAACCGGAGTCAGGTTCTGTCAAGATCGAGAACACCTCGGACGGTGTTCTTCACGCCGTTCTAACTCTGTCACAGACTCCAGATCCGGGGACCAAGGTCGATGCCAGAGCAGAAGGCGTAGCGGTCAAGGTCGCCTACAAGTCAAGGGATTTCAAGGACATCAATCCTAAAGAGATACCTCAGGGCACGGAATTCAGCGCAATCATAACCGTCACGAACAATTCCGCAGTCAGGAAACTGGACAACATGGCCGTTCTGATGACAGTACCTTCAGGATGGGAGGTTGTCAACGACAGGCTCATCTCGGCAGAAGGTGTCTCCGACATGGGCGGGTACGACAGCTTCGACCTCAGGGACGACAGGGCGGTCTGGCATTTCAGTCTGCCGGAATCATCCTACAGGACGTTCAAGGTCAGACTGAAAGCGTCCTACGAGGGCGAATTCATCCTCCCTGCCGTCAAGTGTGAAGCCCTCTACGACCCTCACGTCTTCGCCTGCACAGCATCCTCAACCACCGCTGTCACGAGATAAGATATACTTGTGATGGACAGGAAGGCCAGGAAGCGCATCGGGGCCGCCATCGCAGGACTGCTGGTGGTGTGGTACCTGTTCTGTCTGCCGAAGGACCTGTTCAAAGGCACAAGCTACTCAACTGTCGTGACCGACAGGAACGGAGAACTCCTGGGAGCCAGGATCTCCAGTGACGGGCAGTGGAGGTTCCCGCCTTGCGACACGGTTCCGGAGAAGTTCAGGAAATCGATCATAGAATTCGAAGACAGGTGGTTCTCCTTCCACCCTGGAGTCAACCCGGTTTCTGTCGTCCGCGCCGCCGCCGGCAACATCAGGGCCGGAAGCATCAAGTCCGGAGGAAGCACCATCACGATGCAGGTCATCAGGATGTCCAGAGGCAGGGAACGGACCTTCCGGCAGAAAATCATAGAGGCCATCCTGGCCACCAGACTGGAGCTGCGGTGCTCCAAGAAGAGAATCCTTGCCCTCTATGCCTCCCACGCCCCTTTCGGAGGCAATGTTGTAGGTCTGGAAGCCGCTTCATGGAGGTATTTCGGGAGGCCGCCGGGCGAACTGTCCTGGGGAGAATCCGCAACACTTGCGGTACTGCCCAACTCTCCTTCAGACATACACCTCGGAAAGAACCGGGAAAGGCTGCTGCAGAAGAGGAACAGGCTGCTGCAGAGACTGCATGACAAAGGGACCATCGACGATCTCGAACTGGAACTCGCTCTGGGAGAACCACTTCCGTCAGAGCCCACAGTCCTTCCACAATATGCCTGGAGCATCACTGAACTGAACAAGAAAAGCAATCCCGGGAAAAGGACCCGGACCACCATAGACCTCGGCATCCAGAAGCAGGTAGAGAGTGTGGCGGACAGGTGGAGCGGAGAACTGTCAAGGACCGGAGCGGACGACCTCGCCGTCGTCGTGGAAGACATCAGGACAGGAGAAATAATCGCTTATGTGGGCAATGCCAGAAGGAATGTCCCCAGACCGGGTTCGGACGTTGACATCGCCAGGGCTCCAAGGAGCACGGGAAGCATCCTCAAGCCGTTTCTCTACTGCTCCCTTCTCCAGGAAGGGACGATGCTCCCGCACACTCTGCTTCCTGACGTGCCGGTCAACATCTCAGGCTTCACCCCGCAGAATTTCGACAGGCAGTTCAGCGGAGCGGTCAAGGCATCCGAGGCCCTGTCCAGATCGCTGAACGTACCGGCGGTCCACATGCTTAAAAGAGAGGGGGTTCCAGCATTCCTGGACATTCTGAGGAGATGCGGGATGAGCACACTTCCCAGAAGTGCCGACGACTATGGGCTCTCACTGATTCTGGGAGGAGCGGAAGGATCCCTCCTTGACATGACCACAATCTACGCAAAGATGTCCGCCGCCTACCAGCGCACAGGCAGGAAAGACATGGGAGGATGGATGAAGGATTTCCCCCTGACTGACAAATGCGCCCTGTGGTGGACCTTCGACGCCTTGAAGGAAGTCAACCGGCCGGATGAGATTGATTTCCATCTCATCAGTTCTGTCAGGAAGATCGCCTGGAAGACCGGCACCAGCTACGGATTCAGGGACGCCTGGGCTGTCGGAGTGAATTCTGAATATGCAGTCGGAGTCTGGGTCGGGAACGCCATGGGACAGGGAGCACCCGGAATCACGGGAGCCAGGACGGCCGGTCCGGTGATGTTCGACATATTCAATCTGCTGCCACTGTCCGGAAGGACCACGGCATATTCAAAGAACGGGTGGTTCCTGGAACCGGCACCGTCAGACGGAATCACGGCCGAAGTCTGCCATGAGTCAGGCTGCCTTGCCGGACCTTCCTGCGACAGGGTGGAGACCATCCTGCTTCCATCCGCAGCGTTGAAAAGCGAACCGTGCCCCTACCACAGGACCATCGGAGGAGAAAGGGTCTTCATCCTCCCCCCTTCAATGGAATGGTACTACCGCCAGCACCATCCGGAGTATTCAACCGTGATTCCGGAAGGGAGCAAGGAATATGACCTGATGGAGTTCATCTACCCCGAGAGCGGCGCCAGCCTCTACATTCCACGGCAGCTGGACGGCACGGTCAAGGGAGTGACATTCAACCTGGCACACAGAGATCCTTCGCAGACGGTGTTCTGGCATCTGGACAATGAATATGCCGGCAAGACGCAGTTCATCCACCAGCTGCGCCTCAATCCTCCCGTCGGGAAGCACACGGTCACAGTGGTGGATGAAGACGGCAGCTCGCTCTCCATTGGGTTCACCATCCTGGAGAACAAGCTGTAGGAATCTCGTTTCTACTTCACGCTGAATCTGTAGACACAGACGTGAGAGTACTTCTCACCCGGCTGAAGGATGACGGAAGGGAAAGCCGGCTGGTTCGGGCTGTCCGGGAAATGCTGGGTCTCGAGAGCCAGGCAGCACCTGAACTCCATCGGTTTACCGCTGACTCCGATGCCCTGGCCGGAGAAGAAGTTTCCGCTGTAGAACTGGATGCCAGGCTGGTCGGTGAGAACCTCCATGAAACGGCCGGTCTCCTTGTCCCAGACGGTGCAGGCGCTCTCCACTTCGTTTTCAGTCTTTCTGTCAAGAACCCAGTTGTGGTCATAGCCCTTGGCGTTCTTGATCTGGACATTATCTGTCTGACCGATTCTCTCGCCGATGACGTGCGGGGTGCGGAAGTCGAAAGGAGTGCCCTCGACGCTATCATTCTCGCCGAACGGAATGCTGAGCTCGTCGATAGGAGTGTAGGCCGATGCGTTGATGGTCATCTCGTAGCCGGTGACGTCACCGTTGCCTTCTCCCTTGAGATTGAAGAATGAATGGTGGGAGATGTTGACCGGAGTAGCCTTGTCCGTCGTTGCAGAGTAATCCACCCTGAACTCATTGTCCGCGGTCAGGGAGTAGGTCATGGTGACGTCCAGATTGCCAGGATAGCCTTCGAAGCCGTCAGGGCGGAGATAGTGGAAGACGACGCGTTCGTCAGTCGCCTCGGCGACCTCCCATGCGATATTGTCGAATCCAACCAGACCGCTGTGGAGAGTGTTCACGCCATTGTCATTTGCCGGGACATTGTACTCGACACCGTCAACGGTGAACGATGCTCCGCTGATTCTGTTGGCGACAGGGCCCACGCAGGCACCGAGGAAACGCTCGCCGTCCGGGTTGAGGTACTCGGCGATGGACTTCCTGCCGACAACGATGTCGGCGAATGCTCCGTTCTTGTCAGGAGTGAACAATGTGACCACACGGCCTCCGTAGTTGGTCACCTGCATGGTGACGTCGGCGTTCTTCAAGGTGTAGAGCTTGACCGGAACATTGTTGACTGTGGTGTCGAAGTTCTCTGCCGGAAGGAGTTCCGGACCTGCGGTCTTCGGTCCGCCGCAGGAGAAAGCCAGGGCTGCCGCCATGGCGAGGAAAATTGTTCTTTTCATTGAATATGCTGTTTTTGAACCATCAAGGAGGTTTGTCCGCAAATATACCATAATTATCGTGACAAAAGATTATATTTGTAGTCATAATCAACAAACCATCAAAGAATATGAAGCGTTTGACCATTTTCCTTTCAGCAGTTCTCCTGCTCACTTCATGTGCACAGATGAATTCCGCATATCTTCTCTCGGGCGGTTCAAAGGTCCTCCAGGCCGCGACCATCTCCGACGAGCAGATCCAGTCCTACTGCGCCCAGTATGTCCAGCAGCTCGACGCACAGAGTCCTGTACTTCCTGAAAGCAGCGCCTACGTCAAGAGGGTCCGCAACATGACCAGGAACTTTACGTCAGTCAACGGAGTTCCGCTCAACTTCCAGGTCTACAGCACGAAGGACGTCAACGCCTTCGCCTGCGCCGACGGCAGCGTCAGAGTCTATTCCGGACTTCTCGACGTGATGACGGACGACGAGGTCCTCGGAGTCATAGGGCACGAGATCGGCCATGTCGCCATGAAACATTCGAAGAAGCAGTTCAAGCAGGCCCTTCTCACCTCGGCGGTCAGGGATGCGGTGGTCTCCACCGGAGGCACCATCGCAGCGCTCTCAGCATCCCAGCTCGGAGACCTCGGAGAGGCACTGATGAGTGCGAAATATTCAAGGAAGCAGGAAAACGAAGCTGACGACTACGGCTACGCATTCCTCAAGGAGCACGGCAAGAACCCTTGGGCCATGGCCATGGCGTTCGAAGAGCTCCTCTATCTTTCCACAGGTTCGGCAAGCGCCGGCACCCAGGCCGCAGCCAATTCAGCCGTCAACGAGATCTTCTCCGACCATCCTGCAACTGAAAGCAGAATCCAGAGGATGTCCGCAAAGGCTACCGCCGACGGCTACAAGAGACCTTCTAAGTAAAACTACGAAACTGTCATTCAACAGTTTCCTAAAATGGAAAGCGAATGATTCTCTACGATCAGATCACAGCTTTGCATCAGCGGTTGGAGACGTTGGGGAGGTGTCTTTGACATCTCCGGCAAACGTGACCAGATAGCTGCATTGCAGAAAAAGACCGAATCCGCCGACTTCTGGAACGACCCGAAGGCTGCGGAGAGTTTCATGAAGAACCTCAACGGAATCAAGTTCTGGGTGACCGGATTCGACAAGGCATCCATGGAGACTGAAGACCTTGACGTGCTCTACGAGTTCGCCAGGGAAAGTCTCGCGGGACAGGAGGACGAAACAGCCTCCACACCTGAGTCAGAGGAACTTGATGCAGCATTTTCATTGGCGGAGAAGGATGTCGAATCCCTTGAGCTCCGCAACATGCTCGGAGGCGAAGGGGACAGCCTTGGCGCCGTCCTCACCATCAACTCCGGAGCCGGCGGGACCGAAGCCAACGACTGGAGCGCGATGCTGATGAGGATGTACATGCGCTGGGGCGAGCGCAACGGCCACAAGGTGACAGTCACCGATCTCCAGGAAGGCGACGAGGTGGGCATCAAATCCGTCACCATCGAGTTCGACGGTGAATATGCCTACGGCTACCTCAAGGCTGAGAACGGAGTCCACAGACTCGTGCGCATCTCCCCTTTCAACGCCCAGGGCAAGCGTCAGACCACCTTCTCGTCCGTCTTCGTCTATCCTCTGGTGGACGACACCATCGAGGTCAGCATCAACCAGAGCAAGCTCTCCTGGGACACATTCAGGGCGGGCGGACACGGAGGACAGAACGTCAACAAAGTGGAGTCCGGAGTCCGTCTCCGCTACATCTACACAGACCCTGACACCGGAAAGGACGAAGAAATCCTCATCGAGAACACCGAGACCCGTGACCAGCCGAAGAACAGGGCCAAGGCTCTCCTGCTCCTGAAGTCCCGCCTCTACGACCTTGAGATGAAGAGACGCGACGCCAAGAAAGCCGAGATCGAAGGCTCCAAGAAGAAGATAGAGTGGGGTTCACAGATCCGCTCCTACGTCCTCCATCCTTACAAGATGGTCAACGACCTGAGAACCGGCTTCAAGACCGCCGACACCCAGGGCGTCCTCGACGGCGACCTCAACGAGTTCATGAAAAGATTCCTGATGCAGGAAGGCTCCGGCGGCACCGCCACCGTCGTCGAAGACATCGACTGAAATCACAGACTATAAAGTTTAACATAATGAGCACATCATTCAAGTACGCACCAATGTTCCAGCTCGGTCCTGACACGACCGAGTACTACAAGATTCCAGGCTC
>JAKSJH010000049.1 GCA_024398315.1 Bacteroidales bacterium | reverse complement strand
CCCGTGCGGCAGAGGTCGTTGCGCTGGTTGACCAGGTCCCTCTTAAGCGTGCAGCAGATGCATCCGTTCTGCAGAGGCACGAGGCCGTCGTCGGTGCTTCCGACGACACCGCCCTTCTGGATGAGGTCGGCGTCGATGTTGACTTCGCCGATGTCGTTGACGATCACTGCGAACTTCATTCCACGCCTGTTGTTGAGTATGCGGTTGAGCAAGGTAGTCTTGCCGCTTCCGAGATATCCCGTCAGAAGCAGCACCGGTATTTCCCTGTTTTCAATGTTTATTGTCATAGTCTACAAATATAGTCATCATTGCAGAATTATTCGTCCATTGATTTATGGAGAAATTTTCTTAATTTTGCAGAAAGGTGGGATTCCACGCCAGTTTTGACAAAGATGCTCGAAGAACTCAGAAAAGACATCGTAAAGCTTATCGCCTTGTACGAAAAGGAGAAAGCGGCGAGAGAGAAGCTTGAAGCCGAACTCTCGCAGAGCAAGGCTGTCAACGAATCCTGCCGGAAACAGATCGAAGATTTGGAACAGCAGGTTGACAGTCTTCGTCTTGCTGAAGCATTCATGGCGCCTGTCGGAAGCGACAACGGCGCAAAGGAGAAGATAGACAGGCTCATCAAGGAGATTGACAAGTGCATCTCACTGATGGAGAACTGATTGAATTATGGCAGAGAACAGAAAGGTCAAGATCAGGATTGCGGGCATCGACTACCCTCTCATGGCTTCATCCGACCCGGTGGAGCAGCTCATGAGAATGGCAGCCGAGTCGGTCAACCAGAAGCTCTCGGCCTACAATGCCAAATATCCGGACAGATCGATGACCGACAAGCTTGCGTTCGTGGCCCTCAACGAGGCCATCGCCAGGCTGACCTGTCAGAAGAAGATGTCGGATGCCTCCCAGGAGGCCGCGAAGCTTCAGGAAGAAGTGGACAAATACCTCAAGGACATTGAAAAGAACGGCCGTTAGTCCCACGTGCTTTAATCAACAAGTTCTACGGAACCGAGTTTGCTCGAGGCGGCAAGGACAGGCCAAGGTTACCCTCACGGGGATCGCCATCACTGATGCGACGGTGGATTTCCGAACCGCAACGGATCTCAAATCTTACATGATAAGATTTCTGACAGCGACTGACGGCTTTTCTTTTTTCCTATCCGGACGATCGGTCGGTTTCAAGGACGACCAGTCGTCTGTTTTTTTGTGGAACCAAAACAACAAACCTATTTAAAAATGATTGCATACATAATAGGAGCCATAATAGGTGCAGTGATAGGCATTGCCGCCTACATGTTCATCCACAAGGCCGGCCTCAAAGGCAGGAAGGAAGAGATAATCCAGAAAGCGGAGCTTGAAGCCGAGAGCATCAAGAAGGAGAAGATTCTCCAGGCCAAGGAGAAGTACCTGCAGCTCAAGAGCGAGCATGACAAGTACGTCAACGAGGCCAACGGGAAGATCAAGGATGCTGAGAACAGGATCCGCCAGAAGGAGAACAACCTCAACAACCAGAACAACGAGCTGACAAGGAAGATGAAGGAGGCCGAGAACGCCAAGGCCAGCTTCCAGGCCCAGCAGGAGACCCTGAACAGGAAGATCGAGGAATATGAGTCCAAGACCGCCCAGGCCAACCACCAGCTCGAGACAATCGCCGGGATGAGCGCGGCAGAAGCCAAGAACATCCTCATGGAGAACATGAAGGCCGAGGCCCGCACTCAGGCGCAGGCCTACATCAACGACACCATGGACGAGGCCCGTCTGAACGCCAGCAAGGAAGCCAAGCGCATCGTCATCAACACCATACAGAGAACCGCCACTGAGACCGCAATCGAGAACGCCGTGACGACTTTCCCTATCGAGAACGATGAGATAAAGGGAAGGATCATCGGACGTGAGGGACGCAACATCAGGGCTCTCGAGGCTGCGACCGGAGTCGAGATAGTCGTTGACGACACGCCGGACGCCATACTTCTCTCAGCCTTCGACCCTGTCCGCAGGGAGGTAGCCAGACTTGCGCTCCACCAGCTTGTGGTCGACGGAAGAATCCATCCGGCACGCATCGAGGAGGTCGTCGCAAAGGTGCGCAAGCAGCTTGACGAAGAGATTCTCGAGACCGGAAAGAGGACCTGCATCGACCTTGGCATACATGGGCTCAACATCGAGCTCGTCAGGATGATAGGAAGGATGAAGTACCGCTCTTCATACGGTCAGAACCTTCTCCAGCACTCGCGCGAAGTCGCCAACATCTGCGCCACGATGGCATCAGAGCTGGGTCTCAACCCTAAGACAGCCAAGAGGGCCGGTCTCCTCCACGACATCGGAAAGGTTTCCGAAGAGGAGCCTGAGCTTCCACACGCAATCCTCGGTATGAAGATAGCCGAGCAGTACAAGGAGAAACCGGATGTCTGCAACGCCATCGGATCCCACCACGAGGAAATGGAGATGACTTCGATAATCTCCCCTCTCGTGATGATTGGAGACGCAATCTCAGGTGCAAGGCCGGGTGCGCGTCGTGAAGTCATCGAGTCCTACATCAAGAGGCTCAAGGGCATGGAGGATCTTGCGGCTGCCTATCCGGGAGTCACCAAGAGTTACGCCATCCAGGCGGGCCGCGAGCTCAGAGTCATCGTCGGTGCCGAAGAGGTAAGCGACGACCAGGCTGCAAGGCTCTCCGCCGAGATCGCCCAGAAGATCCAGGAAGAGATGACCTACCCGGGACAGGTGAAGATCACCGTCATACGCGAGACAAGATCGGTAGCCTACGCGAAATAGACAGACAAATCATTAAAACACAAACTATGAGACCTGTCTTCAGGAACATAGTGGCAACAGTGGTCATGCTCTTCGCGGGCATGGCCTCTTTTGCTCAGGCCCCGGACGCGACAGCATCCTGGACGGTGCAGTCCAAGGCCGTCTCCACGAATGTTTTCGAGTTGACCTTCAAGGCGGACATAATCGACGGATGGCACATCTACACGGTTGACCATCCTTACAGTCCGGTCACCGTCGAGTTCACAGACCCTCAGGGATACGCCACCGCCGATCCTCTCGAACAGAAGAGCGAACCTGTCGACGTAGGAGGTGAGACGGGCTTCGAAGGCAGCGCGGTCTTCACCAGAAGAGTCGAGCTGACAGGAGACCAAGCCACCGTGAAGGGCGTTGTCGGGTGGCATGCCTGCGACAGCCACAGCTGCGCCGCCCCGGAGGAATGGGAGTTCAGCGTAGACCTCAAGGCCGGGAATGAAGCGGCAGGGGCCCTCACTGAAGCATCCGGTTCCGGACAGAACCGCGGAAGCCTCTGGGGACTCATCATCGAAGCCATACTCTGGGGATTCGCAATGCTTCTGACGCCGTGCGTGTTCCCGATGGTCCCGATGACAGTGTCATTCTTCCTGAAGCAGTCCTCATCCCCGGCGGAAGGACGGTTCAAGGCCTTCATCTACGGACTGTTCATAGTCCTGCTCTACACGGTCCCGATCTGCGTCATCATCGGACTCACCTGGCTCATCGGAGGCAACTCCGTGACAGCGGACATATTCAACTGGCTGGCCACCCACTGGCTGCCTAACCTGCTGTTCTTCATCATATTCATGGTCTTCGCAGCATCATTCTTCGGAGCATTCGAGATCGAGCTGCCATCATCACTTGCCAACAGAAGCGACTCCAGATCAGGAGCCAAGGGCCTCGGAGGAATATTCTTCATGGCCTTGACACTGGTCCTGGTTTCATTCTCCTGCACCGGTCCCATCGTCGGTACCGTGCTGATAAAATCAACCCAGGGCGAGTTCTGGACCCCTATGGTCACAATGCTGGCCTTCTCGGTCGCATTCGCCCTGCCGTTCGTGCTTTTCGCCATGTTCCCGTCCATCCTCAAGAAGATGAAGAGCGGTTCATGGCTCGGAAGCGTCAAGGTCGTGCTTGGATTCATCGAGGTCGCCCTAGGATTCAAGTTCCTCAGCGTGGCCGACCAGACCTACCACTGGGGCATACTTGACAGAGAGGTCTACCTGGCCATCTGGATAGTCACTTTCAGCCTCCTGGGATTCTATCTCCTGGGGAAGATCAGGTTCAAGAACGACTCCCCTGTCGAACATCTCAGCGTACTCCGGCTTGCGCTGGTCATCACCGTGTTCTCCTTCGTCGTCTACATGGTTCCAGGCATGTGGGGCGCACCTCTGAAAGCCCTTTCCGGCTATCTTCCACCTCTGGAGACCCAAGATTTCGTGGTGCTGAACCGCGCTGACGGAATGGTTCTGCAGACGCAGGGGACGGCGGCTCAGGAAAACGGAGGACCGGATCTCAAGCTGCCTCTCGGCCTTCAGGGCTTCTTCACCATCGAAGAAGGACTCGAAGCATCCAGGACACTGGGAAAACCTGTCTTCGTGGACATCACAGGACACGGATGCGTCAACTGCCGTGAGATGGAGCAGAGGGTCTGGAGCGACCCGAAGGTCGAAGGGATCCTCAGGAATGAATATGTCATCGTCGCCCTCTACACTGATGACAAGTCCCCTCTCGCGAAGGAGGACTGGTTCACGACTCCGGAAGGAAAGGTCCTCAAGGACCTGGGCAGGAAAAACTCATGGATTGTCCGCACAAGGTTCAATGTCAACGCACAGCCGAACTACGTGATCCTGGATTCCGAAGGGAGCCAGCTTCTGCCGGTACGAGGCTACAACCTCGATGTGGACGGATTCGTCGGTTTCCTCAAGGAAGGGATAAGCAAGTTCAACGAAAGATAAATACTCATGAAAGACAGGAACCTCATCGGAGTCGATGTCGGCGGCACGAAGTGCGCAATAACCCTCGGTCGCAGCAACGGTGACGGCATCGAGATAATCGACAAGGAAGGATTCGCCACCACGGCAGTGGACGAGACCATCGGAAACATCAAGGCTACCGTGCGCAAGGTGCTTCTCAGGAACGGCCTGGCTGAGAAAGGCGGTGCGGATGCCATAGGTATCAGCTGCGGAGGCCCTCTAAGCAGCGAGAAAGGAGTCGTGATGTCTCCCCCGAACCTTCCGGGATGGGACAATATTCCTATAGTCAGCATACTGTCCGAGGAGTTCGGAGCGCCGGCGGCCCTGCAGAACGACGCAAACGCCTGCGCCCTGGCCGAATGGATCTTCGGAGCAGGGAAAGGCACGAAGAACATGGTCTTCCTCACCTTCGGCACAGGACTCGGAGCCGGACTGATCGTCGACGGAAGACTCTACTCCGGCACCAACGACAATGCCGGCGAGCTGGGCCATCTAAGACTCTCTGAATATGGTCCCGTGGGCTACGGCAAGGCCGGTTCGTTCGAAGGGTTCTGCAGCGGCGGAGGCATCCGGCAGCTCGGCCAGATGAAAGTCAAGGAAGTGCTGATGATGGGCGGAAAAGTTTCATGGTGCCCTGACGGGGACGTCGAGAAGATCACCGCAAAGGACATCGCCGTCGCGGCAGGTGAAGGCGACCCTCTCGCAAAGGAGATCTACGCAATCTCGGCAAGGATGCTCGGCAAAGGACTCTCTTTCGTGATCGACATCCTCAACCCGGAGATGATCGTCATCGGAAGCATCTACGCAAGAAATGAAGAGATGATGAAGCCGATTATGCAGGAAGTGATTGATTCGGAAGCACTTCCACTTGCATCAAAAGTTTGCAGAGTTGTTCCAGCGGCTCTTGGAGAATCAATCGGAGACTATGCCGCCCTCTCTGTGGCGGCTAACATAAAGCAGTAGAAGGACATGAAAGAAATCATCGGATTCAGCCTCGAAGAGGCAAGAAAGGAACTTGAAGGTTTCCTCGCCGACCCGCAGACGGTTCCAGCGATGGAGAAAGCGGTTGGGATCATGGCGGAAAGCCTTTCGAACGGCGGGAAGATCATGAGCTGCGGCAACGGAGGTTCGCTCTGCGACGCGACCCATTTCGCAGAGGAACTGACAGGAAGGTTCAGAGGGAGCAGGAAATCTCTCCCGGCAATGTCCATCAACGATCCGGCCTACTTCACCTGCGTGGGCAACGACTTCTCTTTCGACGCCATATTCAGCAGGTGGGTCGAAGCATTCGGAAAGGAGGGAGACGTGCTCCTTGCGATCAGCACCAGCGGCACTTCGAAGAACATCCTCATGGCCATCGAAGCGGCCAGGGCTGCAGGCATGAAGGTCATCGCGCTCACTGCCAGGAAAGGCAGACCGATGATCGAGAAGGCGGACGTTGCCATCTGCGCTCCGGATGCTCCTCATTCCGACAGGATCCAGGAAATACACATCAAAGTCATCCACATAATCATCGAGGCTCTGGAAAAGGAACTCGGATTCTAAGACACTATGAACAGACGACTTATCAAAGCGCTGCTGTCCGTGCTGGTGGCACTGACAGCGGCCACATGGGGATATTCACAGACAAGAGTCTCCATGAGCGGGGATGCGACATCCGTCAAAGCATGGGCGGATGCAAGATTCGCCAGGGGAAAAGTCCCTCCATTCTCTTTCAAGCTGGACGGAAAGTCCTCTGCATCAATGCTTCCATACTGGAAATGGAGCAAGGAAGCCTTGGAAGCTCCGGATCCTGAAGGATTCGGGACACGCTACACATGGACCGACCCGAAGAGCGGGCTTAGCGTCATCTGCGAAGTCAAGGGAGTGGAAAGCTGCGACCAGATCGAATGGGTGCTGAAGTTCATGAACGGCTCGGACAAGCAGAATTCCGGTCAGATCTCGGATGTCAAGGCAGCCGACATGGCGATGGTGTTCCCGTCGCAGGGACCGCTCGAACTCCACTACGCAGAGGGTAACAAGATCTCGAGGAAGGACTATGCCCCGGCCACGATGGTCTTCAAGGCCGGTGACGCCACCAGTTTCGAGCCGCTCGGCGGCAGGTCTTCCGAGGAGGCCTTCCCTTTCTACAACATAGAATCCGAAGGTTCTTCCAGAGGGGTCATGATGTCGATAGGATGGACCGGAACATGGCATTCGGACTTCGAAGTCAGGAAGAACGGCACGATGGAGGTCAAGGCAGGAATCAAGAATCTGGACACCTACCTCAAGCCGGGCGAGGAGATCCGCACAGCGTCAGTCGCTTTCCTCTTCTGGAGCGGAGTCCAGATGGACGGTCACAACAAGTTCCGCCGTTTCCTTCTCGCCCACCGCTATCCGAAACAGTGCACGAAGCCGATCCTGTGCAGCGGATTCAACTACCGCGACCCGCAGCCTTTCGGTGAATATTCAGCCATCACCGCGGAATGGGCGGTTGCGATGATCCACCGCTACCGCCAGTTCGACCTCAACCCGGACATCTTCTGGATGGACGCAGGCTGGCATAAGGGAGCCTCGGACTACGAGCACGGACAGAGCTGGGCGACCACTACCGGCAACTGGTCAATAGACAGCAAACGTTTCCCGGACGGGATGAAAGCAGTGTCAGAGGCGGCCCACGAAGGTGGCGCCAAGTTCCTTCTATGGTTCGAACCGGAAAGAGTTGTCAAAGGCACCGACTGGGCCGTGGAGCATCCAGAATGGATGCTTGACTGCCATCAGCCGGAGGGCAGCGAGGAATCCACCTGGCTTCTCTTCGACCTTGGCAACGACGAGGCATGCGACTGGCTCTGCAAGGAATATGGCGACCTGATAGCAGAGAACGGTGTTGACTGCTACCGTCAGGACTGCAACGTCAAGCCAGCCCCCTACTGGGCCGCAAATGACGAGCCCGGCAGGACCGGCATGAAGGAGATCCGCCACATCGAGAACCTCTACAAGTTCTGGGACTATCTTCTCGACAGGTTCCCGGGCATGATTCTGGACAACTGTGCCTCAGGTGGCAAGCGTCTGGACTGGGAGACCATCAGCCGCAGCATCCCTCTCTGGAGAAGCGACTACTACCACTACGACGACCCGGACGGCTACCAGTGCCACACCTACGGCCTCAACTATTTCCTGCCGATGCACGGCACGGGAATCCTGCTGCCTGATGAATATTCATTCCGATCAAGCCTCTCATCCACTCTCATATTCAACTGGAAGATCACTGACGGAGGCCTCAACCTCGTCGAGATGAACCAGCGCATCGAAGAATACCGACAGATCCAGGACTACTATCTCGAGGACTACTACCCTCTCACGGGAGACGGAGACCTGACGGGACACGACGTGTGGCTCGCCTACCAGATGAACAGGCCTTCCGACTGCAGCGGAATTGTGGTGGCGTTCAGAAGAGAAGATTCAAAGACAGATTCCATCACGGTCAAGCTTCAGGGACTGGACCTTGATGCAGACTATTCCGTCAAGGTTGACGGCTCAGAAGAAGAGACTGTCCTTTCCGGTCGGTCATTATCGGAAGGCTACACCATAACACTCTTAAATCCAAAAAGTTCCACCCTCATCAAATACAACAGGATATGAAAAAGGCTTTGATTCTGACACTTTCAGCTCTGCTCGCCCTTGCTCAGATGGGCAATGCTCAGTCAAAGATGGATTTGTCCGAGGGCAGGGACAGATGTGCCAACTGGGCTGACAAGACCTTCTCGAAAGGCAAGACTCCCCCGTTCTCGTTCAAGTACGACGGAGTGCCCTCAGAGACTTTCCTGAAGAAATGCAAGTTCACCAGATCCATCGAGCCGGAGGAAGGCTACGATCTGAAGACATATTCATGGACAGACCGGAAATCCGGACTGCAGGTTGAGGCTAAGGTAAAGGTTTTCAAAGGCTTCGACGCTCTTGAGTGGACTCTCTGGTTCACCAACACAGGCAAAACCGACAGCGGCCAGATCTCTGATGTGAAGGTTGCCGACATCAATGCAGCTGCAACGAAGAAAGGGCCGTGGAAGGTCTTCTACTCGAAGGGGAGCTGCGGGGCCATCAACGACTTCATGGCAATGACTAAGGAATTCTCGCAGGAAGACACACTCTGTGTCATTCCGGCCGGAGGTCGTTCTTCATCAGTCGAGTTCCCGTATTTCAACGCAAAGACTCCCGAAGGCGGTCTGATAGTGGCTGTGGGCTGGTCAGGAAGCTGGAAAGCGCAGTTCACCAGGCCGTCCGAGAATGCATTCAGGATAGAAGCAGGACAGAGGGAGATCGACACCTTCCTATACCCAGGAGAAAGCATGAGGACGCCTCTGGTTGCAATCATGCCATGGGAAGGAGAGGACAGGATGGACGGCCAGAACTCGTTCAGAAGGTTCATGCTGGCCTTCCACCACCCTAGAGACTCGCACGGTGAGATAATCCAGGCACCGATCTGTTCAGGATTCAACTACGGAGACTCCTACCCTTGCAATGAGTACACCTGCATGACCGCTGAATATGCAATCGCACTCGTCCACCGCTATCAGCAGTTCAACATTCTCCCGGAAGTGTTCTGGCTTGATGCCGGATGGTTCGAGAAAGCCGACAACTGGAAGGAAGGCTGGAACTGGGCGAACGCTGTCGGCAACTGGACTCCGGACAAGGAGCGCTTCCCTCAAGGCATGGGTCCGATAGGCGACGCCTGCCATGAAGTCGGCAGCAAGTTCATGGTCTGGTTCGAGCCGGAAAGAGTCATCAAGGACTCTGACTGGGCCTACGCTCATCCTGAATTTCTGCTCCAGGCCGGAGGCGGCAAAGTCGAGCCTCATCCGATAGACAGGTCCTTCCCGGATTCGTATCTTTTCGACCTGGGTAACGACGAAGGCCGGAAATGGTTTATTGGAGAAATAATCAAACTCCTCAAGGACAACAAGATAGACTACTATCGTCAGGACTACAACATCGATCCGGAATATTTCTGGTCAAGCAATGACGAGCCTGGTCGCAAGGGCATGAAAGAGATCCGTTACATCTGCGGCCTCTATGCATTCTGGGACGCTCTAAGAGAAGAATTCCCTGACATGCTGATCGACAACTGCGCTTCAGGCGGCAGGAGACTTGACCTGGAAGCCAGTTCGAGGAGCATAGCACTGTGGCGCACCGACTACACCTACGGCGAACCTTACGGCTATGAATCACAGCCCTATGGACTGAGCCAGTGGCTCCCCGCACGCGGCACTGGAACCCATTATTCCGATGCTTTCTGCTCGAGGTCCGGCTACAACAACGGAGCCATCTTCAACTGGAGCGTGACAAGCTACACATCAAATGTTTTCGACATGCAGAAGAGAATGGCGGAGCTCCAGTCGATACGTTCCTACTATCTTGAAGACTACTATCCTCTTACAGGCTACGAAGACAACACCGGCAGCGACCAGTTCATCGCCTACCAGCTGAACAGGCCGTCTGACGGAACCGGACGAGTCATGGGATTCAGGAGGGACGCCTGCCCGAATGCTCAGATTGAAGTCAGGCTCAGAGGGCTCGATCCCGACAAGACCTACATCGTCGAGAACCAGGACTCTTTCGAGCGCACTGAGATGACCGGACGCCAGCTTTCAGAAGCGCTGGTCCTCGCCCTTCCGGATCCACGCACCTCGATCTATCTGAAGTACTGGGAGAAACAGTAAGGAAGATTGAATATGAAAAATATACTCCAAACAATCGCCAGCACTGTCATTATGCTCGCAGGGCTGACAGCCTGCGACAATGGCTACAAGGAATTCCTCAATGACAACTTCGCCAAGGGGAAAGTCTCAGATGAGCTTCTTGAAGAGGCCACTCCGGGAGCGGTCGCTCTCATCAGCTGCTGCCTCTACTACGAGTCAGAACTTCAGAAAGGCATCGCAGCCGGACAGAAATGGGTCTACACCAACTCCAGCAAGTATTCTCCTCAGAACACCTCGTTCGACCATATGGTAGAGTCCGGCAAGTGGGGTGTGAACTGCGCCATGCCTGCGGGATGGGCCTATGTCGACATGGGCATCCTCGAAGAAGGCATGCGTTTCTGGGGCAGCGGCAACGGAGAGTTCGCCAGATACGAAAAAGTCAAGGATCCGATAGAGAAGGCAGCGACCATCACCCAGCTGGACGGAGAGAAGAAATTCAAGGAACTGTTCGCCGACGGTTCTGTCAAGCCGGGAGACGTATTCCTCGCGAAAGGCCATACTTTCATCTATCTTGGAGACGACCTGTTCTTTGCCGCCGGCCATGACGGCAAATGGCACACAGACCCCGAGGCGCAGACCGAAGATCCGAACCACGCAGTGTTCGAGACATGGCTGATGCCGAGGGAGTCCTGCATCAACAATGACTACAAGCCGACCTGGAAGATCAGCTTCAAGGAAGACTACATGCCGGAATTCTACCGCAACGCCCAGGGCGACCTCGTCCGCTACCCTTGATCGTTGAAATACTCCAGAGCCTCGTAGAAGGCGGCGATGTTCTCCATCGGAGTGTGCGGAGGAATGTCGCAGCCGGACGAAAGAATGAAGTTCGGATATTCAGAAGTAGCCTCAAGAAGGGCCAGGGTGGCGTTTTTCACGGTCTCGGGACTGCTCTGACGGAATATTCCGACAGGGTCTATGTTACCCATCACTTCAAGGTCAGCAGGGCATTCCTTCAGAGCCTGCACCATGTCTGTCCTGTTACCGAAATGCAGGGCTGCGGCACCGCTCCTGACCATTGCATCAGTGCACTGACCCATGTTGCCGCAGTTGTGGAGGATGACCTTGAAAGAAGAATCCTGGACAGCATCCACAATCTTCCTGACATAGACTGATGAATATGTGAAGCAGTCGTCGTTTGACACAAGTCCGGCGGCAGGTTCAGCCACTATCACGCCATCGATTCCGGCCTCCTTCATCGCACTGACATAATTGGTGATAAACTCCGTGCACTTATCCAGAAGAAGACAGGCTGTGTCAGTATCGAGGTAGAGAGCCATCATGAACTCAGAGATGTCGTACAGTCGGGCGGCAAGAGAGAACGGTCCGATGCATCCTCCGTAGACAGGCTTGTCAGAGATCCTGGAAGCGACAAGACGGTTCGCTTTCAGATACTCGCCCACCCTGCCGCTGTCAAGTCCCGGGACAACATGGTCCCTGACGGACTCCGGTCCGGTGAGCAGCCTTCCGACAACAGCCGGAATGTCATCCTGGGAGAAGCGCACGGAAGCGCCGAACGCTTCTGCCTCGACGGTCAGGTCCATGATCGCAGTCACTGCAGCGGAAGCGGGAAAACGCTCGTTCAATGCACAGATGGCATCGGCATGGACAGAGCCGTCGGTGACGGCATCATACACAGTGGCACCGCATAGTTCGATGCCCGGATGGGTCATTATCGGGACTGCTGTCCTTCTTTTCTCTTGTAGCATGATGGATTCTTGCAGATTTCGCATCTATATGGTTGACGGACAAGATCTTCGCCGAAGGCAAAGAATCCGCTGACAGACTTCTCGGGAGTCATCAGGAAGGATGGAGAGAGAGTGATTCCGCACGGATGCGGAGGGAACAATGAGAAGAAAGCCTCCTGCTCGCTGATGTTCCAGTTGCAGTAGCCTGGACTGTAGGAAAGGGACTGGTGGTCGCCTGACCCGAACTCTGCCTCAACCTTTCCGACGGCCTGTTCAGCCAGCACGGTTCCGATCGAGTCAGCGATGAAATCGGCCAGGACATCACCCTCCTTCTTCATCTCCCTGACCTTCTCGTGGAATTCAAGACCGGCGGTGGCGACAAAGACACATGCCTCCGTCATCCCGTCGAGGTACGAGCAGATGATTCCGTTCGGTGTGAACATCTTTCCGTCAAGGGTGATCTGCCTGGAAGAGACCTTCTCCGCCATGACCCGGCGGAACATTATCTTCAACCTGGCGTACGGAAGCAGACGGGCGGCAACATCCTGCGCCAGGTCGAGGATGTCCTGACCGGGCACAGAATCATTGTATCCCATTGCGGCCCACACATCCTTCCAGTCAAGATCGTCCGGAGAGATGGTGAATGTCCTTTCGGTGCACATATTCAAGGACTCAGAAGCTGTTTTGAAATGGTTCACAAAATTTGTTATAGAAGATTTTTGAGGATGA
>JAKSJH010000048.1 GCA_024398315.1 Bacteroidales bacterium | reverse complement strand
TCGAGAACGGAGAAAGCCGCGTCGTCCTTTCGATCCCTGCGCCTCTGGCACCGGTCAAGTGCGCCGTCATGCCTCTTCTCAAGAACAATGAGGAGCTTGTCGGTCTCGCCCAGAAGATCATGGACGATCTCAAGTTCGATTTCAACTGCCAGTACGATGAAAAGGACTCCATCGGCAAGAGGTACCGCCGTCAGGACGCCATCGGAACTCCGTTCTGCGTCACTGTCGACCACGAATCCCTCACCGACGGCTGCGTGACAATCCGCGAGCGCGACACCATGGAGCAGAAGAGGGTCGCCATCAGCGAGCTCCGCTCCATCATCGACAAACAGGTCAACATGAACAACCTGCTCAGAAACCTCTAGCAATCAAGCAGTTCACAGATAAGAAAAGGGTGGCCCTGACAGACTCGGGAACCACCCTTTCCTTTTTAAAAATGATAATATTCAGAGTTTTTTCGTATTTTAGGGGTCATTAAGAAAATACACGCACAATGAAGAAGACATTATCAACCATCATGCTGCTTGTCGTACTGACTTTGTCGGCGGCCGCCCAGGAAGTCAACCCTATCGAAACAATCTCACAGAACCCGGGCTGGTGCACCATCATCCACAGATGGGGTTTCATCGGAGACTCCCTCTGCAGCGGAGAGCATGAATACATCCGTGCCGACGGCGGTACAGGCTACAATGACATTCTTGAATATTCATGGGGCCAGAGAATCTGCGCCGCTTGCGGGACGAAGGGCGAGAACTACTGCCAGGGCGGAGAGACTGCAGCCGGCTGGATCGACCATTTCTGGGAGAACCCTTGCAACAGGAATTCCGACATCGATGCCAAGATCAACCTTGCGCAGGCCTACATCGTGGCACTCGGCTGCAACGACAAGAACGGCGGTGTCCCTGCCGGAGACCCGTTCAAGGACATCAACCTCGACGACTACACCAAGAACGCCGACACCTTCATCGGCAACTACGGCGGAATCATCCAGAGGTTGAAGAGCAAGCAGCCGGATGCGAAGTTCTTCGTTGTCACCATGCCTGACGACTATGCCGAGGAAAGCTACAACGTCGTCCTCAGGAGGCTTCCGGAGCTCTTCGACAATCTCTATGTCCTCGACATCGCCAAGTACGGTCCTTCCTACAAGGATCCTGACTTCAAGAACAAGTACTTCCTCTACGGCCACATGAACGCAGCCGGCTACCAGTTCACTGCCTGGATGTTCATGACCTACATCAACTGGATCATCGAGAACAACATGGAGGACTTCTCCCGCATCGCTTTCGTGAAGTAAGAATATTCAGAGATGGATTCAAAGGAAAGGATAGCAAAGGCTCTTCAGCTTGCCACGGACACCAAGGTGTTCGAAATGGGCCAGGGTGTGAGTTCCATGGCTCCGGCCGTGTTCAAGGACTGTTTCCCGGGACGGAAGGCCGTCGTCGTCGCTGGCGTCAACACATGGCCGGTTCTGGGTGAGAAGGTGTATTCATTGTTCCTTTCCGCCGGGATAGAGACGCAGAAGTACATCATCGACAAGAAAGAGTTCCATGCGGAATGGAAATATGTCGAGATGGTGGATTGCCTCCTTGACGGGAACTTCCAGAAAGCCAAGGAGATAGAAGACAGCACCGACTATGTCGAGCCAGATGCCGGGAAGGCTTTCAGGCCTGCCTGTGACAGTTATTACGTGGCTGTTTCAGTTGGATCCGGAGTCATCAACGACCTCTGCAAGCTTTCGTCGCACCATCATTCACAGTCCTATCTGACGCTTCCGACTGCGGCTTCCGTGGACGGATATTCATCATTCGGAGCCTCCATCTCCTACCAGAATTCCAAGCAGACATTCTCCTGTCCTGCCCCTCTTGCAATCATAGCTGACATTGACGTGATTGCTGCTGCTCCGAAGAAGATGACGGCGGCCGGCTATGCCGACCTTGCTGCCAAGATCCCTGCCGGAGCGGAGTGGATGATCGCCGACCTGATGGGTACCGAGCCTATCGTGCCGGAGGCATGGCATGTGCTTCAGGATGTGATCGACCAGCAGCTCTCCAATCCGGAAGGTACGGCAAAGGGTGATCCTCAGGCCGTTGCGGATCTTTTCGAGGGTTTGACTCTCAGCGGAATAGCCATGCAGGCCGCCCGTTCAAGCCGTCCTGCCTCCTGCTGCGACCACCTCTTCAGCCATATTCTTGACATGACTCACTACCGCTACAACGGCGAGCTCCAGTCCCATGGTTTCCAGGTGGCGATAGGCACTCTGACCATGTGCGCGGTCTTCGACGAGTTCTTCAAGATGGATTTGAGCCAGCTGGATGTGGATGCCTGTGTGGCGGCCTGGCCGTCGCTCGAGCAGGAACAGGAGAGGGCCTTGGGAATATTCAAGGATTTCCCTGCCCCGAAACTCGGTTACACAGAGATTACCAAGAAATACAATGATGCTGCCACCGTCCGTGAGCAGCTCACCAAGGTCAAGGAGAACTGGCCTGAGTTCAAGGAAAAGCTTCGCGCCCAGGTCTATCCTTTCACCAGGATGCAGGCTTTGATGAAGGCTGCGGGTGCTCCGTCCGACCCTTCCGATCTGGGTCTTACCCGTGAGCAGCTGAGGGATATGTTCCCAAAGGTGCAGCTGATGAGGTTCCGCTTCAACATCCTCGACCTTGCCAAGCGGGGCGGTTTTTACGATTCTCTGGTTGCCGCTGTCTTTGCCAGGGGCGGCGCCTGGGAGATATGATTGTCTGACAAATGACTGAAAGAGGAACGGGAGTCAAAGGTTTTGCCAAGGGCAAAGCATTCGTAGTCAAGGATTTCTCTGTGAGGAACCCATTCGAGGGCATTCCTTCCGGAAGCATCCTTGTGGCTCCCGCCATCACTCTTTCAGATTCCGCTCTCATCGATTTCAAGAACGTTACCGGCATGGTGACTGAGGAGGAGAGCGCCGAGGTCTGTCTCATTGCCCGGGGCATAGGAATTCCGGCTGTCGTCGGCATTCAGGGCTGCACCAATGAAATTGTGGCCGGGGACAGAGTCCTGATCCGCAACCTTGATGTCCTTGTCAATCCCGACCTCGAGACCGTTATGGAATTCGAGGACCTCCGCGCTCAGGCCGACGGCCAGCTCCGCTTCGACTTCTGACCGGGACCGCTGCACGCTGGAAGCAGAAGGCCCTCCACCAGGACCTCCCGCTCATCGACTACGGGGCGCTGATCGATCCTCATTTTTTGACCAGTAATATAAACTATGAAACTTCATTCTTTGCGTACGGCTTTGTGCGCCGTTGCGGACATAGCGCTTCCGAGGCGCTGCATCGTCTGTTCGACCCTTCTTTCCGTTCAGGAAAAACATCTCTGCGTCCACTGTCTCGCAGACCTTCCCAGGACCCATTTCTCCTCACAGCCCCGCAACCAGATGGCCGACAGGTTCAACGCTCTGGTGAGCAGGGACCTTGCCGGAGCGGGTGAATATGTGGCATATTCCTATGCCTCCGCACTGTTCTTCTACCGGTCTTCAACCGGGTACAGCCTCATCACCCAGCGGCTGAAGTACCATTCCGACATCTCTGCCGGTGAATATTTCTCAAGAATGCTCGGCCGTGACCTGGCCGAGGCTCCGCATTTTGCGGATGTCGACGCAATCATCCCGGTCCCCCTTCACTGGACCCGCCGCTGGTCCAGGGGCTACAACCAGGCGGAGGTCATCGCGGGCTCCTTGGCGGAGATTCTTGGTGCGGATCTCAGAACCGACATCCTGGAGAGGAGACGCAGGACCAGGACACAGACCAAGGTCTCAGTAGAACGGAAGGCTGCCAATGTGGCCGGTGCGTTCAAGGTCAGAAAGGCTGCGGGACCCCTTGCCTCAAAGCACGTCCTGCTGGTTGACGATGTATTCACCACCGGTGCGACGTTGTACTCATGCTATCTGGCATTGCGCAGACACTATGGCAATAATCTGAGAATAAGCGTCGTAACACTGGCCTGTGTTGGAATGTAAAAGTTTTACATTAAATATTAAGAAATGTAAGCAATATTCAGCAAAATGATTAATAAACGAAAGATAATTACGTTTAAAATTTTAATAATAGATGTGGTATAAGGTATTTCAGGGGAGGTTAATAAAAACATTTTATAGACAAAACTTATATTTTATATCGCACACATTCAATGAATTAAACTTAAATCTAAAATTTTATAAAAAAATACTAAAAAATTTTGCATATTAAAAAAAAGGATGTACCTTTGCATCCGGGTTGAGCAAGGAGGTTCTCTCCCCGATCAACCTATTGGTTATTAGTTTTAGTGTTATTAATTATGTGGTTAGAGTGAGGGTCCGCGCGTGAGCGCCGACGCTCATTTTTTTTTGCATGAAGTGGTCGATATTAATTACCTTTGCAGCATATTCATTGATATATGAAAAAGTCAGTCTTAGTTTTCTGCGCGGCATGCGCGCTTCTTAGTTCTTGCAAAATGGAAAGCAATCCTTTTCTCAGAGAATCTCCCCTTCCTTACGGGGCTCCGGAATTTGACAAAATCAAGATGGAGCACTACAAGCCGGCTTTCGAAGCCGGAATAGCCGAGGGCAAGGCAGCAATCGACAAGATCGTCGCGAACACGGAGACCCCGACCTTCCGCAATGTCATCGTTGCGATGGAGGACGCCAATCCTATCCTCGACAATGTCGGCAACATCTTCTACAACCTTCTTGAGGCGGACGCCAATGATGAGATGCAGGCTCTTGCCGAAGAGATTGCTCCGATGATGACGGAGTACAGCATGTACGTCTCTCTCAACGAGAAACTCTTCGAGAAGGTGAAGGCCGTCTATGACAACCGGGAGAACGAGAATCTCGCTCCGAACGAGCTCAGGCTTCTCGACCAGACCTACAAGTCATTCGTCCGCGGCGGAGCGCTCCTCCAGCGAGAGGACCGTGAGAAATATGCCGCTCTTTCCGAGAAAGGCAGTCTCCTCGGCCTTCAGTTCGGCAAGAACCTTCTCGCCGCAACCAACGCCTACACACTCAATGTTACTGATTCCACAAGACTTGCCGGAATGCCTGAATATGTTCTCACCGCCGCAGCAGAGGCTGCCGCTGAGCGTGGGGAGCAGGGATGGACATTCTCGCTTCAGGCCCCGTCCTACGGACCGTTCATGGATTACTGCCGCGACAGGGACCTCCGCAAGGAGCTCTATCTGGCCTACAACACCCGCGCAGTCGGTGGTGAGTTTGACAATTCGCAGAATGTCAAGGACATAGCTGCCAACCGCATCGAGACATCCAACCTTCTCGGCTACGAGACCTATGCCGACTACGCTCTTGAGAACCGCATGGCGAAGAACAAGGCGACGGTCGAGGACTTCCTCTCCAATCTGATGGAGCGCAGCCTTCCTTTCGCAAAGGCAGAAGTCAAGGAAGTCGAGGACTTCGCCCACAGCAAGGGCTTCGAAGGTCCTCTCCAGAGCTGGGATTTCGCATTCTGGAGCGAGAGACTCAAAGAGGAGAAATATTCATTCAACGCAGAAGAACTCAAGCCTTACTTCGAGCTTGAAAGCTGCATCAACGCTGTCTTCGGACTTGCGACGAGGCTCTATGACCTCCATTTCGAACCGATTGACCTCCCTGGCTACCACAAGGATGTCAAAGTCTATGATGTCAAGGATGGCAACGGCCGCCATATGGCTGTCTTCTATGCTGACTTCTTCCCTCGCGAGAGCAAGCGTGGAGGTGCGTGGATGACAGAATTCCGCGGCCAGAGCATCAGGAACGGCGTCGAGAAGCGTCCGTTCATCAGCATAGTCACCAACTTCACCAAGCCGACCGCCGACGAGCCGTCACTCATCACCCACGACGAGTTCGTCACCTTCCTCCACGAGTTCGGCCATTCGCTTCACGGAATTCTTGCCGAAGGTGAATATTCAAGCCAGACCGGCACAAGCGTGGCCCGCGACTTCGTGGAGCTTCCAAGCCAGATCAACGAGAACTGGGGTTTCCAGAAGGAATATCTCAGGGGCTTCGCCAAGCACTACAAGACGGGCGAGACGATTCCGGACGAGCTCATCGACAAGATCATCTCCTCCCAGAACTACCACAGCGGCTACTACCAGGTCCGCCAGCTGACTTTCGGCACGATTGACATGGCCTGGCACACCCTGACTTCGGTTCCTGAGGAGACGGCCCAGGCTTTCGAGAAGAGGGTCCTTGCTCCATACAATGTGCTTCCTGCAATCCCTCAGACAAGCATGTGCCAGAGTTTCAGCCACATATTCAACGGCGGCTACGCAGCCGGCTACTACTCTTACAAATGGGCGGAAGTGCTTGAGGCAGATGCGTTCGGAATGTTCCTTGAGAACGGAATATTCGACAAGGCGACAGCCGACAAGTTCCGTGAGAACATCCTCAGCAAGGGTGACACGGAAGATCCTGCTGAACTCTACCGCAAGTTCAGGGGCCGTGATCCGGAGAGCGAGGCTCTCATGGTCAAACTCGGTCTTACCGAAAAGAAGAACTAGCAGTTCATTGCTCCGCAGCAGTGGATGACCTGGCCGGAGACATAGCCGGAGAGGTCGCTGGCAAGGAACAAAGCGACATTGGCGACATCCTCAGGGGTGCCGCCTCTTCGTAACGGGATGTTCTTGACCCAGGCCTCGCGGACTTCTTCCGGAAGGGCCTTTGTCATGTCGGAGATGATGAATCCCGGAGCAATGCAGTTGGCCCTGATGCCGCGCGGTCCCATCTCCTTGGCGATTGATTTGGCAAGTCCGATCAGTCCGGCCTTCGAAGCTGAATAGTTGCACTGACCGGCATTGCCGGAGACTCCCACGACGGAGGACATGTTGATGATGCTTCCGCCTCTCTGGCGGGACATAACCGGGGTCACGGCATGGATGAAGTTGAAGGCGCTCTTGAGGTTGACGTTCAGCACGGCGTCCCACTGCTGCTCGTCCATCCTGAGCATCAGTCCGTCCTTGGTGATGCCTGCATTGTTGACGAGGATGTCTATCCGTCCGAATTCCTTGAGGATTTCTGCGACGACGGTGTGGGTCTGTTCGAAGTCTGATGCGTCCGATGCGTAGCCTCTGACTTTGTGTCCGAACGATGCTATCTCTTCGACAGTCGCTTTCATCGCGTCGTTTTCTTCAAGATCAGTGAAGGCGATGTCCGCACCTTCTGATGCGAATCTGAGTGCGATAGCCTTTCCGATTCCTCTGGTTGCGCCTGTGACCAGCGCTGTCTTTCCTTCAAGAAGTCCCATTTCCTTGTTGTTTATAGTTGTGTCCGGTCCGTCCGGTCGTCCGGGCGGCTTTCAGTCCCCAAAGATACAGAATTATTTGAAAAGGTGACAGTGCTGTCTGCTGATGGAGGGCGCAGGTTCACTTTGGTTAGCGGTCTTTTTTGAGTATATTTGCAGCCTGAAAAACCAACATGCAAGCTATGAGCGAGATTCGTAATCCTGAAATATGGGAGAGCGGTGAACTGAAGATCGACTGGGTGAGGCACCACATGCCCCTCCTCTCCGGACTTGAGAAAGAGTTCAGGGAGACGAAGCCGTTCACCGGCCTAAGGGTCGCCCTTTCCGTCCATCTGGAAGCCAAGACAGCCTACCTCTGCGAGGTGCTCGCCGGAGCCGGAGCGCAGATGTACATCACCGGAAGCAACCCGCTTTCGACCCAGGACGACATCGCCGCCGCCCTCGTCCATGAAGGGATGGAAGTCTTCGCCGTGCATGGTGCGACTCCCCAGGAATATGAATCCGGAATCAGGAAGGTCATAGAGGCCGCCCCTAACATCATCATCGATGATGGCGGAGATCTCGTCTCGATGATCCACGAAAACTATCCGCAGCTCATCCCGAACGTCATCGGCGGCTGTGAGGAGACCACGACCGGCATCCTCCGCCTCCAGAATCTCAACAGAGAGAAGAAACTCCTCTTCCCGATGATGCTCGTCAACGACGCAGCCTGCAAGCATTTCTTCGACAACCGCTACGGAACCGGCCAGTCCGTCTGGAACGGCATCAACAGGACGACCAACCTCATCGTCGCCGGCAAGCAGGTCGTCGTGGCCGGCTACGGCTGGTGCGGCAAGGGCGTTGCGATGCGGGCCAAGGGACTCGGCGCCAAGGTGATTGTCACCGAGGTTGATCCGATCAAGGCCATGGAAGCCTACATGGACGGTTTCTCAGTGATGGGCATGGCACAGGCGGCACCGCTCGGAGACATCTTCGTGACTGTCACCGGCTGCGATGATGTCATCACTGCCGACCATTTCAAGGAGATGAAGGACGGGGCCATCTGCTGCAATGCAGGCCATTTCGACTGTGAAGTCAATGTCGCAGCGCTCAAGGAGATGGCTGTGTCATCCAGACCTGCGAGGGAGAATATTCAGGAATATGTCCTTCCTTCCGGCAGGCGACTATCCATCCTTGCGGCGGGCCGTCTTGTGAATCTGGCCGCAGGAGACGGACATCCGGCCGAGATCATGGACATGTCCTTCGCAATCCAGATCCTGAGTGCGAAGTATCTCGCTGACAACAAGGACGTGCTGTCAAGGGTGCCCGGGGCCATGCTCCACGATGTGCCGGCCTCCATCGATGAGGAAGTGGCTGCAAGAAAACTTGCCGACTGGGGTGTTGTCATCGACAAGCTGAGCGAGGACCAACGGATCTATCTTTACGGAAATTCCGAAAAATAAATAAAGTATGAGACTTTTTCCTATCTACACCTGGAACAAAGGCATCAGAAACTTCGAGCACAGACGCCGCAAGTTCTCTCACCAGCCTTGGGCCCAGGGGGTAATCCTTTTGGCATGCGTCGTCGTGGCCATGCTTCTGGCAAACCTGCCTTTCACCAAAGAAGCCTACCGCTCGTTCCTTGAGATGAAATTCGGGCTGGTCTTCCAGCCTGTAGGACGGGACGCTGTCTTCTTCCCCAAGGGGATGACCGTCGAGGCGTTCATCAACGACGTGCTGATGACCATCTTCTTCTTCACCGTGGGTCTGGAGATCCGGCGGGAGATGAAGAACGGTGAACTGTCCAGCGTCAAGAAGGCGCTCATGCCGGTCATCGCAGCATTCGGCGGAGTCGCAATGCCCGCCGTCATATTCACAATCGTAAACCACGGCAGCGCTGCCGCTTCCGGCTGGGGAATCCCTACTGCCACGGACATTGCGTTCGCAGTCGGTATCCTCTCTGTCCTGGGGGACAAGGTCCCGGTCTCGCTCAAGGTCTTCCTGACTGCCCTTGCCATAGCCGATGACCTCATCGCAATCCTCGTAGTCGCACTCTTCTACGGCGGATCCATCAATTTCGGACTTCTCAGCATAGCGGTTGTCCTGATCATAGCCATCATAGTGATGAACAAGCTCGGAGAAAAGAGGATGATCTCCTACATCATCCCCGCCATCGCCATCTGGGTGCTGTTCTACTATTCAGGAATCCATTCCACCATGTCCGGAGTCGTCATGGCCTTCCTCATCCCTATGAAGTCAAGGTACAATGAGGCCTATTTCAGAAGGAAGAAGGATCAGTACCTCGCCCGTCTCGATGAATATGAGGCCTTCAGCGCCGAGGGGGAGGAGTTCCCTAACGGACCTCAGAGGCATTGCCTGAGGCGTCTGGCCACGATTTCCGAAAGGTCCATGCCTATGAACCACATGGTCGAACACGCCCTCAACCCTTGGGTCAACTTCCTCATAATGCCTCTCTTCGCTCTCGCCAACGCCGGAGTCGAGATTCCTGACCTGTCCTATTTCAATGTGTTCAACTTCGATCCGCAGCTCGGCAGCGTGAGCATGGGAGTGTTCCTCGGCCTCGTGCTCGGGAAGCCTCTCGGCATATTCATCGCAAGCTTCATTGCAGTCAAGCTCCATGCAGGCGAGATGCCTGCCAAAGCGAGCTGGAAGATGCTCTTCGCAGTTGCCTGCCTTGGTGGAATCGGCTTCACGATGTCCATCTTCGTCGACACGCTTTCATTCGGCGAACAGGCTCCTGAGATCACTGCAATGCTCAGGAACATGGGCAAGGTCGTTGTGCTGATGGGGTCGATGTGCGCCGCCATCCTTGGCAGCGTGCTGATCAGCTTCATCGACAAGATAGAGAAGAAAGAGGCGGTTTAAGATCGCTACCTGAATTCTTCGAAGCCCGGCATTGCAAGGCCGGAGATAAGGTCCTTGGACTCTTTGTCGTCGCAAGGGCAGATCAGAAGGGCGTCTTCGGTGTCAACCACCAGGAAGCCCTTCAGTCCTTTCACGGCATAGACCTTCTTCTTGTCGGTGGAGAAGATCATGGTGTCCTTGTTGTCCTGGGTGAGACTCTTCCTGGCAATCACTACATTGCCGTCCTTGTCCTTTTCCGGGGCATAGCGGTAGACAGCGCCCCAGGTGTCAAGGTCCTTCCAGGAGAAGTGACCTGGATAGAGCCAGGCTATGGAGGTTTTCTCCATCACTCCGTAGTCGATGGACAGTTTCTGACATCCTGAATATGCTTTCTCAAGGAATGAAGTTTCCTTGTCTGTGTCAAGGGCATCCTCCCAGCCTTCAAAGAGGGACACGATTTCTGGAGTGTATTTCTCCAGTTCCTCCTTGATGACGGAAGCTCTCCATGCGAATATTCCTGAATTCCAGAAGAATTCACCGCTCTTGCAGAACACTTCGGCGAGTGTCCGGTCCGGCTTTTCCACGAAGGTCTTCACCTTGACCGCGGATTCTCTGTTTTCGTCGGATCTCTTCCCTGCCACCTGGATGTAGCCGTAGCTGGTCTCCGGATCCCGCGGGGTGATGCCTAGAGTCATCAGGACAGGGTAGGCGGCGGCATGTCCGAGGAGTTCCTTCATGTCCTCGATGAAGGCCTCTTCGTCGTCTATCTCCTGATCGGAAGGGGTTGTCAGCACTATGGCATCCGGATTTCTTTTGAGAATCTTGTAGGTGGAGTAGGCGATGCAGGGAGCCGTCTGCCTTCCGTATGGTTCGAGCATCAGGTTCTCCGGACTCAGTTCCGGGATCTCCTGGCGGACCATGTCGGCGAACCTGCCCAGGGTCACCACGAGGATGTTCTCCTTCGGGACGACCTTCAGGAAACGTTCGTAGGTGGTTCTGAGAAATGAATCGCCGAAGATGTCGGCAGGAAGGAACTGTTTCGGTCTTGAGTTTCTGCTGACGGGCCATAGCCGGTTGGCAGTGCCCCCGGCCATTATGACGCAGTAAAGGTTGTCTTTCATGCTATGTGGTTAGTGTCAGTCCCAAAGATAGTGAATATTCTTGAAAAAGAGGTTGTCCGTGCTGTTGATTGATGCTCAATTAATAGTATGATCCCACTTTAGCCGTACGGAGTCATCGGGTAGTACTTCTCCGCGAGCGGGTCGGGTGACATCCACCGTGCGACGGTCGGGTCGTACATGCGTGCGCCGTAGTCGATGAGCGGGAGGTCCTGGTGGAGAGCCTGCTGCTCCTCCTTGCCGGAGTTGTCCCTTCAGCACCCTTCCACAGCTATCTCGTTTAAGCCATTTATATACCGTACATGATGCTGGCCATCTGTTCCCTTCTTTTTGTCAGAATACTAATGGGGATATGAAATAAACTTCATTAACAGAGTCATTCCCATAAAACAATTTTTCCATATGATGAGAGAGACTGTCCCGCAACGGAAGTGACAGAGAATCGAGATTCAAATTCTCATTCAATGATTCAATCACTCCACCTTTCCCCGCTGCCATGACAGGGCCGTTGTAATATTTTTTCGAGGATAACCCTACCACACCTTCAGCCTTCGAATACTTCAGAACAAGATTATATGCCGTCGTATCTGTTCCTGCCAGGCAGAAAGATTGACTTTGAAACCGCTCAGGAATGGAATCTGCGTTTTCAATTCTCAATACACGATTTTCAAACAGATCTGTCACCCTATGCAATTCTGTCAGGAAATCACTGATGTCAAAAGTGATGACTTCGCCTTTGTCATTGAGGAATGCCGGTGAATATGTCCTCGCCTTTCTCCAATCATGATTAGCCCAGAAACAGGGAGTTCCATAGACGCTGCACCCATATTTATGCTTTCTGTCATAAAGGAAACAGGAATCTTCGTAAGAGACAAAGGATACATACGGCTTTGAAAAGTAATCCCACGGAGTGTTTCCGTGCATTTGAGCTGTAAACTGATCAACAAAATTCAGTTCCTCCGAATGTTCTTTATCATATTGCATGCAATAAGCCGATAACTCTGCCAGATTGCCTGGCATACGGTAACATGCTTCAATGAATGAACAGATAGCGTTGTTTACAGGCCCTTCGAATTCGTGTTCGATAGCTTTGTTCCTGATGCTTTCTTCGCTGCTAACACAAGAAAAGGTCAGAAATAATAAACACACTATCACCACAGAAATATGTTTTTTATGGAAGTTATCTTTCATTCTCCAGCAAATTGCTTATTAAGTGCTTTCCAGAATAATGCAGCATTTTCTTTGTCAAATTGGATTTGAACCGTATTGAAATTATTATTTCCAATAAGCATAAAACATCCATACCATTCGCGCTCTCTATACCCTAACTTGTAACCACCAAATCTACGGGGCTCTTTTGGAGGCATTTGTTGTATTTTCAATAACATTTTGTCTTTTTGTACAGACCGATAGATTGAACCATCTTTATTGCTTTTGAATATCTGATTTTCTAAATAACCAGAATAAATGAAATTATACTCACCTTGTGGTAAATTAAAATTAAAATCAACAGAAGGTTCAGGTGGTATTTCCGAATCAAATATATTGTTGACCTGAATATTTGAGGAATAGTTTTTAATAATTAAATCATCTATACCCTTGAATAGTTGACCTTCTAAAGTTAAATCTCCAGTATCACTTTTATATTATTTGGCCGAGAAAACCCAGAGGTCTTCATCCTCTGTGGATGAATCGGCCAGCCGTTTCTATTGGCTAAGGTAGGAATAATTTAG
>JAKSJH010000047.1 GCA_024398315.1 Bacteroidales bacterium | reverse complement strand
CTTCAGGTTCTAATCCTTTCTGAACGTTTCGTCGAAAATCCTGCGAAGGACATTCTCGTCCTTTATCATATCCCTGAGAATTCTGAGGCTGTCTGCATTCCTGGATTCCTTTATCCAGAGTTTCAGATAACCTCTTTCTGAATATTTCTCCTCAAGGTGGTCCAGCATTCTCTGCCAGTGGCCTTCGCGGCTCATTTCCGGGTAGTGATCCATCCCGTAGAGTATTGTCCTCCTGATGACTGTCTCCGGAACTATCTGTCTGTCAGCCTCTGCGATGAGTCTTCCGTAGATTGTCTCAGGCTCTCTGTCAGATGAGGCCCTGTGGTCTCTTGCTGCATGGGCTATGGTGACGATCTGTTCTTCCGTGAACCATCTTTTCAGATTGCTGTCCCCGAGAATCATCCGCTCAGAGACCAGATGGTGTGTCTTCCTGTCCTCGACAAGCCCGATGTCGTGGCAGGCCGCTGCAACGAACACCATGTCCGGGTCTGCACTGTAGAAAGTTGAGAGGTGAAGCGCCTCTGAGACAACATATTCACAGTGCTCCCTCGAATGACCTTTGTCAAATCCGTCGTACATCGGTATGATGGAAGTCATGACATAGTCACAGATCTCCTCATTGACTCCATATTCAAGAATATTTCTTTTTATCATCATTCCTCCATCCGTGTTTTCTGCGAATATACCAAAAAAACGGACGAGTCGGGTTTGTAGATTTGTGCTTTTATGAAATAATTGCTATATTTATAGATGATTCAGCCTTTTGTACATTGCCTTGCTGCATGCCGGGAATCAATTGTTCCGTAATTATGATAAGAAAAATATGAAAATGAGATTGTTTCTTGTTTTGGTCATTTCGACATTCTTTTTTGTATCCTGCTCAGACAATTCGTCCTGTCAACTGGCCCGTTGGAGCGAGGAGAAGGCGAACGAATGGTATGCGTCCAAGTTATGGCCGGCAGGCTGCAACTATATTCCTTCAGATGCCGTCAATACTATTGAGATGTGGCATGAGGATACCTACAACCCTGCTCTTATCGACAAGGAACTGACCTGGGCCGAGGACCTCGGTTTCAACACAGTCCGGGTCTTTCTCAATCTTCTTGTCTATGAACATGATCCGGAGGCGATGAAGGCCAGACTGGATGATTTTCTCAGCATCTGCGAGAAGCATCATCTTGTCACTGCTCTCTGCCTTTTCGACGACTGCTTCGCCGCTGAAACAACATACGGTCCCCAGCCTGAGAATCCGGAGGGACAGTCCAACACCAACTGGGCCATGTCTCCTACCGTTTCATCCCGTAAGGACACACTCTCTCTTTATCCTAGGATGGAGAAATATGAGAAGGATATTCTATCAACATTCTCTCAGGACGAGCGTGTCCTGATCTGGGATCTCTGGAATGAGCCTGGCAACAGCGGGATGAAGATTTCTACACTGCCTCTTCTCAAGAAGACATTCCAGTGGGCGAGGGAGGTCAATCCTTCTCAACCTATAACCTCCGGCATCTGGCTCCCGGTTCCTGATCTTGCTCCGATCAATTCGTTTCTGATAGAGAATTCAGATGTGATAAGCTACCACAGCTACGCTTCCTACGACGATCATTCATCTTTCGTGAATTTCTTAAAGATGTTGAACAGACCGTTGTTCTGCACCGAATACATGGCCAGAATCACCTCAAGCTATTTCAGCAACATTCTGCCTCTTCTTAAGGAGAACAAGATTGCTGCCTTCAACTGGGGCTTTGTCCAGGGTAAGACCAACACCATCTATCCTTTGATCCCAAAGGCAGGCTCGACCGAGCCGACTGTCTGGAACCAGGATTTCCTTTATCCGGACGGGAGTCCTTTCGATCCTGCTGAGATCGAGACCATCAAATCATTGACAAAATAACATTCTCGAACATGTCACTCAAGAATCACCTTCGTACATTGTTTCTTCTTACCATGCTGGCATTACCTGTCATGTCATCCGGCCAGACTGTCAAGACCGCTGATCTCCACATCCGTGACCCATTCGTCGTGGTCGACCAGGCTAAGGGCGTGTATTATCTCTATAGAAGCGCAACAGATGATGTCTTTGCTCCTTCCGGTGACAGGATCGGCGGAGTCGAGGTCTTCACCAGCAAGGACCTTGAGAACTGGGAAGGACCTGTCAAGGTGCTGACGGTTCCCGAAGACAACTGGATCCATGGCACAATCTGGGCTCCGGAGGTGCACAAGTACAGGAACAAGTACTACATCTTCGCAACCTTGAACACTGACATCAAGTGGAAGAGGGCTGAAAAGGGGAGACCCGACTATCTCTTCCGCGGCACTCAGGTCTTCTGGTCCAAGTCTCCTATGGGACCTTTCAAGGCTTTCGACAAGGTTCCGTTCACCCCTCAGGACCAGATGTGCCTTGACGGCACCCTCTGGGTCGAGGACGGTCAGCCTTACATGGTGTACTGTCATGAATGGGTCGAGACCGTCGACGGCGAGATGATGGTGAGACCTCTCAAGAAGGACCTTTCCGCACCAGCCGGCGATCCTCAGCGCCTTTTCTGCGCTTCCGCCGCACCTTGGGTGACTTCCCGCGACCTCTATGTCACCGACGGACCTTTCCTCTACAGGACCAGGAACGGAAAGCTTCTTAGGATCTGGTCGAGTTTCGGCGAAGGCGGCTATGCCGTCGGTATAGCTGAATCCACCACTGGGAAGATCACCGGTCCATGGAAGCAGCATGCAGAACCTCTCTATTCCACTGACGGTGGTCATGGAATGATCTTCAAGTCTCTTGACGGCAGACTTTTCCTCTCTCTCCACGGTCCTAACGGCGGTGGCCTGGAAAGGGCCCGTTTCATCGAAATAGAAGACACAGGTGACAATCTTATATTGAAAAAATAATTCATTACGGATATGGATACAAAGATTACACGTATCGGGTTCCTGAGTACAGGACTTGACACATACTGGGGCCAGTTCGAAGGCCTTCTCGACCATCTGACCACTTATGCAGGCCAGATCGTCTCCCACATCGAGAACAACGGCGATGTGGTAGTGACAAACGTCGGCATGGTTGATTCACCGCAGAAGGCGGAAGTCGCAGCCATGACTTTGCGCGAGGCATGCCCGGACCTTCTCTTCATCTACATCTCGACGTATTGCCTGTCCTCCACCATCCTTCCTGTCGCCAGGGAGGCCGGCTGCCCATGCGTATTCCTTAACATCCAGCCATCGTCAAGAATCGACTATGCCGCTCTCAACTCGCTTGAGGACAGGGGGAAGATGACAGGTCTCTGGCTCGAGCACTGCCAGGCCTGCTCTATCCCTGAACTCTGCTGTGTGTTCAACAGAAGCGGTCTGCCTTACGAGATTGTGACCGGCCACCTTGATTCCGAAGACACAGCGAAGGAGCTTGACGAGTGGGTCGCCGCCGCCAAGGCGTTCCATGGCATGAAGCACAACCGCCTGGGAGTTCTCGGACATTACTATTGCGGAATGCTTGATGTCTACACTGACATCCAGAAGCAGTCAGCCACATTCGGAACCCATTTCGAGCTTATCGAGATGGACGAACTTGCCTCTCTGCGCAAGAAGGTCACCGATGCCCAGATCGACGAAAAGATCGCGGAATTCAACGAGATATTCAATGTAAGCCCTGAATGCGAAGAATATGAACTCAGACGTGCCGCCGCCACATCAGTGGCTCTGGACACCCTTGTGGCCAGGCATGACCTCGGTTCCATGGCCTATTACTATGAAGGAGCTCCTGGAAGCGAGCATGAGGATCTCTCCACTTCGGTCATAGCCGGCAACACCGTCCTCACCGGCAAGGGGATTCCTGTCGCTGGCGAGTGCGAGGTCAAGAACGTGCAGGCGATGAAGATCATGAGCCTGATCGGAGCAGGAGGTTCTTTCTCCGAGTTCTATGCGATGGACTTCGATGATGATGTCGTCCTCCTCGGCCATGACGGTCCGGCCCATTATCTGATGAGCGAGAAGAAGGTGGAGCTTGTTCCTCTTCCTCTCTATCACGGCAAGCCGGGCAAGGGACTTTCCATCCAGATGTCCGTCAGAAGCTCTGACGTTACCGTACTTTCCGTATGTGAAGGGAAGGACGGCGTCTTCCTTCTTGTCGCTGAAGGAGAGACGGTTGACGGACCTGTCCTGAACATCGGCAACACCAACAGCCGCTACAAGTTCCCGTGCGGAATGAAGGCGTTCTTCGAGAACTGGGTGAAGGCAGGCCCTTCGCACCATTGCGCTGTAGGAATCGGCCATCATGCCGGAACGATCAAGAAACTTGCTGTCCTCCTGGGCATCCCTGTCAAGGTGGTCTGCTGACATATTCATTGAAAACGAATTGACAAATCATGAAGATAACTATCATAGGAGCAGGCAACATGGGCGGCGCCGCAGCCCTCGGCCTCGTACGGTCCGGCAACGTGGCCCCTTGCGACCTGACTGTCACGGCCACCAGGAGGACCACACTTGAGCGGTTCGCGGATCTGGGGATCAATGTCACCACTGATGACGCTGAGGCGGTCAAGGACGCAGATGTCGTCATCCTGGCCGTCAAACCGTGGATAGTCCCCGAGGTCTGCGACCTTGTCAAACCTGTCATGGACTATTCAAGGCAGCAGATAGTCTCCTTCGCCCCGGGCGTCCAGCCTGACGACCTTCTCGGATTCCTGGACAAGGACGGAGTAAGACCTTCCCTGACCTATGTGATTCCGAACACGGCGATCGAGGTATGCGAGAGCGTGACTTTCGTTTCCCCGGTCACATCCTCTTCAGAGGAGGTGGAGAGAATCATCGGCATATTCAAGGGCACAGGCCTTGTCAAGGTCGTTCCTTTCTCCCAGCTTGCAGGCGGGACAGCTCTTGCTTCCTGCGGCATAGCCTACGCGCTCCGTTACATCCGCGCAGCCGCTGAAGGTGGAGTCGAACTGGGCTTCTACGCCAAGGATGCCACACGGATCGTGGCCCAGACTGTCAAAGGAGCTTCCGCCCTACTGGAAGCCCATGGAAGTCACCCTGAGGAGGAAATTGACAAGGTCACCACTCCCGGAGGCCTGACAATCAGGGGCTTGAATGCAATGGAAGCGGCCGGTTTCACCGATGCTGTCATAAAGGGCCTCAAGGGTGGCAGATAGGATGGGCAGCAGAACAGTAGTAAAGATAGGCAGCAATGTCCTTACGCGCAAGGACGGTACTCTGGACACTACGAGGATCTCCTCGCTCGTGGACCAGATAGCCACCCTGCGCAGGAACGGTCACGAAGTCATCATCGTAACCAGCGGCGCAGTCGCATGCGGCAGAAGCCTTTTCAAAGGTCATGACAAACTGGATTCCGTGCAGCAGAGACAGCTCTTCTCCGCCATCGGTCAGGTCCGCCTCATCAACATCTACTACAATCTCTTCCGTGAATATGGCATCACCATCGGCCAGGTCCTGACCATGAAGGAAAGCTTCTCCACCAGGAAGGAGTATCTCAACCAGCGTGACTGCATGGAAGTGATGCTCTCAAGCGGTGTGATACCTGTCGTCAATGAAAATGACACCGTGAGCGTTACGGAACTCATGTTCACCGATAACGACGAGCTTTCCGGACTTGTGGCTTCGATGATGGACGCTGACTGCCTGGTCATTCTCAGCAATGTTGACGGCATCTATGACGGGGATCCTGCAGATCCGTCCTCCAAGGTGATCGGTCTGGTGACTCCTGACACGGATGTCTCGGCCTATGTACGGACCGGCAGGAGTTCGTTCGGCCGCGGCGGAATGCTCACCAAGTCTTCCATTGCGCAGAAAGTTGCGCAGGAGGGGATCAAGGTGATGATAGCCAACGGCAGGAAAGAGAACATCCTGGTGGATCTGTTCACTGAACCGGACTCAACCCTCCACACTGAGTTTGTCCCTTCAACCGGAGGGGTCTCCAGTGTCAAGAAATGGTTAGCCCACAGCGTAGGCTTTGCGAAAGGCTCCGTCATCATCAACGAAGACGCTGTCTCTGTCATCACTGGTCCTGAGGCGGCAAGTCTCCTCCTGGTAGGAGTGATCTCCGTCGACGGTGAGTTCGAGGAAGGGGACATCATCCGCATCCTCGATCCGTCCGGTAACGTGATAGCCTATGGAAAGTCTTCATATTCAAGTGCTGACGCTGCGGCAGGCCTTGGAGTCCACGGTCTTCGTCCGCTAGTTCACTATGATTATCTATACCTTGAACAGTAATGACGTTTTCCGAAATATTCAAAGCAGCAAAGGCTGCGCGTTCCGAAGTCGCCCGTCTATCTGACGAGAAGCGGAATTCCGTTCTCCTTGATCTAGCGGACGCTCTTCTGGAAGAGTCCCGGACCATTCTCGACGCCAATGCGCAGGACTGCGCCGGGATAGGGGAGGACAACCCTCTGAGGGACAGACTTCTGCTGACTCCTTCGCGTCTTGAAGGCATCGCATCCGACATGCGCAACGTGGCGTCGCTTCCGTCTCCTCTCGGCCGTGTCCTGTCTGACAGGACGATGCCCAACGGCCTGAACATCCAGAGAAGAAGTGTGCCGTTCGGCGTTATCGGAGTGATCTATGAGGCCAGACCTAATGTTACTTTCGATGTCTTCTCCCTCTGTTTCAAGAGCGGCAGCTGCTGTGTCCTGAAAGGAGGCAAGGATGCTGACAATTCCAACAGGACCATCGCCGCCCTGATACGCAAGGTGTTGGAACAGAACGGTGTGACACCGGACGCCATTTCGCTTCTGCCATCTTCTCATGAGGCGGCTGCCCAACTTCTAAGTGCTGTCGGCTATGTCGATGTGCTGATTCCTCGCGGTGGAAGAAGGCTCATCGACTTCGTCCGCGAGAACTCCAAGGTTCCGTGCATCGAGACAGGAGCCGGAGTGGTCAACACCTATTTTGACGAGCATGCCGACCTGAAGAAGGGGACTGACATTGTCGTCAACGCCAAGACAAGACGTGTAAGTGTCTGCAACGCTCTTGACTGCCTCATCATCCATTCTTCCCGTCTGTCCGACCTTCCGCATGTCTGCGAAGGCCTGGCCGTGAAGAATGTCATTGTCCATGCTGACGAACGGTCATATTCGGCTCTTTGCGGAAAGTATCCTTCCGGACTTCTGGTACCTGCCGACTCTGAATCATTCGGTAAGGAGTTCCTGGCATTCGAGATTGCAATACGTACCGTTGACAGTCTGGAAGAAGCGCTGGACCACATCGCAGAGCATGGCTCCGGTCACAGTGAATCCATCGTCACTGAAGATCCTGCCGCTGCTGAAACTTTCCAGCGTGAGGTAGACGCAGCATGCGTCTATGTCAACGCCCCGACCAGCTTCACTGACGGCGCTCAGTTCGGCCTCGGAGCGGAAATCGGCATCAGCACCCAGAAACTCGGCGCACGCGGACCGATGGGACTTGAGGAGATAACAACCTACAAGTGGTTCGTCACAGGTTCTGGCCAGACCCGTCCTTGAATATCTCATATTATTGACTGATAATTATTACAATATGAAACACCTGCTTCCTGCTGCATTATTCGCGCTTCTTGCCCTTGTCTCTTGCGAGAAGGTTCCTGTCTATAACCTTGAGAATCCAGTCTACAAAGCCTATCTGGACCAGGTCCATTACGATTGTGATGACTATACCTACAATCTCGTTGACCGCTATGCTGATTTTCCATATTCAAGCCGTCTGGACTATCCTGAACCGGTCAGGCTCTCCTGGGAGTCGGATGAGATTACAGATTCCGTCCATGTCCTTGTGAAAGAGAAGGGAGGTCAGACCGCAGCTGATTACATCATGTCCGGAGCAACCCAGGTTGCAGAGGTCTGGAATCTGATTCCTGGCAGGGAATATTCCTATGTCATTGAAAATCTTAAAGATGGTTCTAGCGTAGGGGAACTTGCGTCGGGGCGTTTCCGTACTGAAGGGCGCAGAAGGATGCTCAAGGTGGCCGAAGTCAACAACGTGAGGGATCTCGGCGGCATCAGGACTGAGGACGGAAAGACAATCAAGTACGGTATGATCTTCCGCGGTGCGCAGCTGGACGGGCTCAACTATCCCGATCTCTCAGATGAGGGCAGGGCCATCCTAAGGGGACTCGGCGTCAAAGTTGACATAGATTACAGAGGAGATGTGGAACTCCGACGGACCGATGAAGACCCGGACAACGACATCTGCTCTTCAGTTCTCGGCGATGACGTTGAATATTACAACATCCCGACTTGCGGTATAGATGGTATCAGCAGGATCACTCTCTATGGTCAGGCCTACAAACAGTTCGTCAAGGCTGCACGTGAAGGTAAAGCTGTCTATAATCATTGTGTTGGCGGCGCTGACAGGACCGGTTTCCAGTGCATGCTTATCGAGGGCTCTCTCGGTGTCGCAGAGGAAGATGCCATAAAGGACTATGAGGCTACATCGTTCTGCAGTCTTTACCGCAGGACGAGAAATATGGGCGCACCGTTCAAGGTTCCTGAAAGCATGGCTATCCTCAAGGGACTGGAAGGGGACACCTTCCAGGCGAAATGCTGCACTTTCCTCAAGAGCCAGGGCGTGACGGACGAAGAGATTGAAGAGTTCCGCTCATTGATGCTGGAATAGTCCTGTCATCTTGTCTGTTGCAGCA
The DNA here is from genome assembly GCA_024398315.1 of Bacteroidales bacterium. Lineage (GTDB taxonomy): Bacteria > Bacteroidota > Bacteroidia > Bacteroidales > UBA932 > Cryptobacteroides. The sequence goes on along the minus strand of JAKSJH010000047.1, from coordinate 4,343 downwards.
GGAATTATGGCATATACAGTGAGGGCATATTCAATATTTTGAACGGAAAGGGAAAAAAAACTATATTTGCGGACGAACACTGAAGAAGCAAGGAAATGTCCGAGATATTCCCCATTCCCTCCGTTAAGAGGTTTGACCTGAACAAGGAGCCTCTTCCTGTACGATGGTATCTCAGGCCGATAACATGGCTCATATCGTTCCCGATATTCTGGCTCCACAGGAGCAAGATTGAACGTATTGGTGTCGAAGGCCTGAAGAAGCCTTACATCCAGCTCTGCAACCATAATTCGTTCTACGATTTCATGGTCGCCACCGTTGCTACATTCCCACATCAGGCCCATTACATCGTAGCCGTCGACGGGTTCATCGGCCGCGAATGGCTGATGAGAAGGATCGGCTGCATCGGAAAGCGCAAGTTCACGAACGACATCTCGATTGTCAGACACATGAAGAATGTGCTGGACAGGGGCAAGATAGCCGCATTCTATCCAGAAGCGAGATATTCATTGTGCGGTACAAATGCAGTCCTGCCGGAATCCCTCGGGAAGATGATCAAGATGTTCAAGGTGCCGGTCACAACACTCATAACCCACGGCAACCACATCGACGCGCCGTTCTGGAAGGGTGTCAACCCTCGTATCCGGTTCCTGAGGACGACATGCGAGCAGAAGCTCATCCTCACACCGGAGGAAATCGAAGCGATGAGCATCGAACAGATCAACGAGAAGATAAACAAGGAATTCGTCTATGACGACTTCACCTGGCAGAAGGAGAACAAGATTCACATCCGCAGCAAGAAAAGGGCCGAGGGTCTTGAACATGTACTCTACAAATGCCCTCACTGCGGCACCGAGTACAGAATGATGACCCAGGGCACGGTCCTTTCATGCAAGGAATGCGGCCACGAATGGGATATGAGCGAATATGGCGAGCTCCATGCCAGGAATGGTGAGACATACTACTCCCATGTGCCTTCATGGTACGAATGGCAGCGTGAGTGCGTCAGGGAGGAGGTCCATTCTGGAAATTATTCATTGAAAGTTCCTTGCAAGATCAAGTCTCTGCCTAACACGAAAGGATTCATCAATGTCGGCGAGGGCATGCTGACGCACGACACAGATGGCTTCACCCTGGAAGGTTCATGGAACGGCGCGGACTGGAATCTGACCGTCCCGACGAGTGCCCTCTATTCAGTCCACATTGAATATAACTACAAGGTCGAGCACAGGGACTGCATCGACCTGAGCACCCTGAAGGACACCTTCTTCATCTATCCGAAGGGAGAGGACTTCTCGGTGACCAAGATCTCCCTAGCCACCGAAGAACTCTTCAAGCATTACTGGTCCAAAGACTAGCTCTTCGACACCCCATAATTCGGATTATGACAACCTTCGAGGTGTGGAACAGGTCAATCTGCTCCTGGAGGCAGGCCTGAAAGCCTGTCGAGGTGTGGAATGGCCTTTCTGGCACCTGGGCAGTTCTGGAGGAGGTCTGTCAGTCAGGACGGGCGAATTAAACAATCAACGGGAGCGTATGTTATGTTGCGCTCCCGTTGATTATTGGTGGATATGTCAGCGGAGATACATGGCCTTGATACATGATCTCCTCTGATGAACTATTCGTATTCGAGCCAGCTCTTGATCTTGATGTCATCCATCGTCTTGTCGGTGATGGCCTCCATGAAGGCGTTGGCGAGGCGAGAGTTGGTAAGAAGAGGAATGTTGTGGTCGATGGCTCCGCGGCGGATGTGGTAGCCGTTGGTGAGCTCCCTCTTGGTCTGGTTCTTAGGAATGTTGATGATGAGGTCGAACTTGTGGTCGGCGATCATCTTCATCACATTCTCATTCTCGAACTGTGTGTCGTCCGGCCAGGACACAGTGATTGCGCTGATACCGTTGTTGTTAAGGAACTTTGCAGTGCCTTCGGTGGCATAGATAGGATATCCTGCCTTCTGGAGAAGCTGTACGCCGTCAAGCAGGGCGACCTTGTTCCTGACGTCGCCGGAGCTGATGAGGATGCCCTTGTCCTTTGAAGGAATCCTGTAACCGGTGGCGATCATCGCATTAAGGAGAGCTTCGCTGTAGTCGTCGCCCAGGCATCCCACCTCACCGGTGGAAGACATGTCAACACCCAGGACAGGGTCTGCGTTCTGCAGACGCGCGAAGCTGAACTGGCTGGCCTTGACTCCGAGCCAGTCGATGTCGAACTCGCTCTTGTCCGGCTTGGTGTACGGAGCGTCGAGCATGATTCTGGTGGCGGTGTCGATGAAGTTCCTCTTGAGGACCTTGGATACGAATGGGAAGCTTCGTGATGCGCGGAGGTTGCACTCGATGACCTTGACCTCACGGCCTCTTGCAAGATACTGGATGTTGAAAGGTCCGGAGATGTTGAGCTCCTTTGCCATCGCGCGGCTCATCTTCTTGATCTGCCTGATGGTGGCGAAGCTTATGTTCTGGGCAGGGAAGACCATGGTGGCGTCACCGGAATGGACTCCCGCGAACTCGATGTGCTCGCTGATCCCGTATTCGACGACTTCACCGTTGCGGGCGACGGCGTCGAACTCGATCTCATTGGTCTCAGTCATGAACTTGGAGATCACGACAGGATATTCCTTGCTCACCTCTGATGCCATCTCCAGGAACTTCTCAAGTTCCTTGTCGTTGAAACAGACATTCATCGCAGCTCCAGAGAGTACATATGAAGGACGGACGAGAACAGGGTAGCCGACCTTGTTGATGAAGGCCTTGACATCATCCATGCTTGTGAGTGCGCTCCATTCAGGCTGGTCGATGTGGAGCTGGTCGAGCATTGCGCTGAACTTGTTTCTGTTCTCGGCACGGTCGATGCTGACAGGGGAGGTGCCGAGGATCGGAACGCTCTGCCTGTAGAGCTTCATTGCCAGGTTGTTAGGAATCTGGCCGCCGACGCTTACGATGACTCCGGTAGGGTTTTCGAGGTCAATGACATCGAGGACTCTTTCGAATGAAAGTTCATCGAAGTAGAGTCTGTCGCACATGTCATAGTCGGTCGACACCGTCTCCGGGTTGTAGTTGATCATTATGGACTTGTAGCCGAGGCTCCTGGCTGTCTGGATGGCATTGACCGAGCACCAGTCGAACTCGACGGAACTGCCGATGCGGTAGGCTCCTGAACCGAGGACGACGACTGTCTTGTCGTTCCTGTAGTAGTTGATGTCGTGGCCTTTAGCTCCGTAAGTCATGTAGAGATAGTTGGTGAGGTCAGGATGTTCGCTGGCCACTGTCTCGATCCTCTTGACCGCCGGAAGGATTCCACGGTTCTTTCTCTCGATGCGTACCTTGAGAAGCTTCTTCTCCATGTTGCCCTCCTCCTTGATGACGCAGCGCGCGATCTGGAAGTCGGAGAAGCCCATCTGCTTTGCAGTGAGGAGAACGTCATCAGGAATGCTTTCGATGGTGTCGTAGCCTTCCAGGACATGCTTGTAGTCGACGATGTTCTTGAGCCTGGAGATGAACCAAGGGTCGATCTTGGTCAGGTCACAGATCTTTTCTACGGTGTAGCCGTCCTCAAGTGCCTGGGCGATGGCGAAGGTGCGGAGGTCGGTAGGATTGGAGAGTTCTTCGTCAAGATTGTCGAATCTGACGTGCTCATTGCAGACGAAGCCATGCATTCCCTGTCCGATCATTCTCAGACCCTTCTGGATGAGCTCCTCGAAACTGCGTCCGATGGACATGATCTCGCCGACCGACTTCATGCTTGAACCGATCTTGCGGCTTACCCCGGCGAACTTGGTGAGGTCCCAGCGAGGGATCTTGCAGATGAGGTAGTCCAGTTGAGGGGCCTCGAAAGCGGAATTCGGAGTGCCCATCTCGCCGATCTGGTCGAGAGTGTAGCCAAGAGCGATCTTCGCTGCCACGAATGCGAGAGGGTAGCCGGTCGCCTTGGACGCAAGGGCTGAAGAACGGCTCAGGCGTGCGTTGATCTCGATGATTCTGTAGTCGTTGGTCTCTGCGTTGAATGCGAACTGGATGTTGCACTCACCGACGATTCCGAGGTGACGGACGCACTTCACGGTGATTTCCTGGAGCATCTTGACCTGGTCCTCCGTGAGAGAGCAGGTTGGAGCGACCACGATCGACTCTCCGGTGTGGATTCCGAGCGGGTCGAAGTTCTCCATGCTGGCCACTGTGAAGCAGCGGTCGCTGGCGTCCCTGATGCACTCGAACTCGATCTCCTTCCATCCCTTGAGGGATTCCTCGACGAGGACCTGAGGCGCGAAAGTGAAGGCGGATTCGGCGATTTCCTTGAAAGTCTTCTCGTCAGGACAGACACCGGATCCGAGTCCTCCGAGGGCGTAGGCTGAA
>JAKSJH010000046.1 GCA_024398315.1 Bacteroidales bacterium | reverse complement strand
AGCCATTTCCATCAGTGCATGACCGATGTCCTCGAATGCCACACCAATGATCCGTCCGACTGGAAGGCGGCCTGGGAGATGTGCCAGGAGAAATGGGCAGCCGAGACAGGCTGTCCTGACGGCATGTACGCAGAATTCAACATCGATGCGCTCGTCAACAGCGCTTACCTTCTGATCGGACTTCTCTACGGCGGCGGTGACTTCGGCAGGACAATGGAGATTGCCACACGCTGCGGACAGGATTCGGACTGCAATCCGGCCTCCGCCGCAGGCATCCTCGGCACAATGAAAGGCTATGATGCCATCCCTGCAGAGTATCTGGACAACCTCAAGCTGATCGAGGACCGACGTCTCGACCACACTCCTTACAGCCTGACGGATGTATATTCAGTTAGTTTCAACCAGGCCCTGGAGATGATAGAGAGAGGCGGAGGAAGAATTGACGGGGACAGGATCTGCATCAGGGCTCAGAAGCCTGAGCCTGTAAGGCTGGAAGTCTCATTCGAGGGGCTGAAGACGGACAAGAAGACCCGGATCGGATGCAATATCGACGAATTCGAGGGCTTCAACTTCAATGGAAGCGGAATTGTCCTTCAAGGCGGTCTCCAGGGTGCTGCGGCCGATTACAGCGCACAGCTGAAGGTCAGCATTGACGGAAAAGAGGTCAAGGTCATGGACCTTCCCGGCTCGTTCCATTCGAGAAGCAATGACCTGTTCTGGCAGTACGACCTTAAAGAAGAAGAGCATCGTCTTTCCCTTGAGTGGCTTAACCCTGTTGAGGGAGCCACGATCAGGATCAACGATGCCCTTACTTATACTAAGAAGTAAGGAATCCCCTATTTCTTGAATCTGAATATCGCTACGTCACCTTCTTCGATGGTGAAGGAATTCTTACCCTTCGCCACCTTCTGAAGTTTGCCCTCACGGTCGACCATGCAGGCCTTCTCGTCGAACTCGACATCGAGGGTGACAGGCTTGTCAACGGTGCGACTGACCACAACGAGATAGTTCCACTCTCCGTTCTCGAGGAGAGAGACAACCGCGCCGTCCCCCCCTGTCGAGAGAGACTTCACATGAGCCGGCATGTCAACCAATGCTGGAGAATCGGGAGGAAGGACAGTACCGGTGTGAGCGAGAGAGACGACCTTCGAGCCGACGAACACACCAGCGCGGGCCTGAAGCTCGGCATTGAGAGTCTTCACGTTGTCATACTGGAAAGTCTTCTCACCTTCCCAGGTGATAGGAGCGTCATGATAGTGGAACGGGTCCTCAGGATTCGGTGTCCAGTAGGTGAAGTACTGCAGACCTGAAGCGCCGTAGGCAAGATTGGTGTACTGCTGGATCCTGAGAGAGGCCATTGTCGGCACAGGGTAGTTCCAGTGAGGCACGCAGAGAGCGAATGCCCAGAAAGGAAGACCTGACTTCTCGGACTCCTCCATCACTATCTGAAGATTGCTGTACCAGAGCTGACGGATGCCGTCCTCGATGGTGAGAGGATAGTTGTCGAACGAAACCATCGGGAGCTTCACCTCATCGATGAACTGGCGGACATAGTCCCTGTAGGTCATTCCGAACCCTGAGAAATCGACATAGGAAGGGAAAAGGTTGAGATACAGAGGGTGCTCGCCCTTGTCAGCATCCTTGATCCTCTGAGCCCATGCTGCAAGGTCAGGGAATGCCGGCGGGAGAGGTTCGTCACGAAGGAAATATCCATAAAGGGCAGGATTGTCCTTGATCAGGTTGACAACACTGTCAGTCTGGCTGTAAAGGGCGCTGGCGGAGGCCATGACCTTCACACCGACTTTCTCTGCTGCGTCAAGAGCATTGAAGAGGTCCTTGAGCGAATAATAGAAAGTGAAGTGGATATTGAATCCGCAGTCCTTCATCTCCTGGAAGGTCTCGACAGATGTATGGCTGGCAGGGATGCTGTGCCAGGCCATGATAGGAAGTTCAGCCTCAGGAAGAGGCTCCTCAGAGCATGATGCTAGAGGGAGAAGCACTGCCAGAGAAGCGGCAGCGGCATATAAACCTTTGAATTTCATGAATATGCCAGAATATTTATTTCTTGAATCTGAATATGGCGACGTCACCTTCTTCGATGGTGAAGGAGTTCTTACCCTTCGCGACCTTTTCAAGGTTGCCTTCGCGGTCGACCATGCTGGCCTTCTCGTCGAACTCGACATCGAGGGTGATAGGTTTCTCAAGAGTACGGCTTACGACCACGAGGTAGTTCCACTCACCGTTCTCAAGGAGAGAGACGACTGCGCCGTCAGCGCCTGTTGAAAGGGACTTGACATGGGCCGGCATCTCTTCGAGTCTCTTGCAGTTAGGAGGGACAGTCTCCCCGGTATGGGCAAGAGAGACGACATTAGAGCCGACAAACACACCTGCGCGGGCCTGGAGCTCGGCATTGAGTGCCTTGACCTTGTCGTAAGTCTCTGTCTTCTCGCCTTCCCATGAGATAGGAGCGTCATGGTAGTCAGCATCAGAGCCGGGACCAGGAGTCCAGTAGGTGAAATACTGCAGACCAAAAGCACCATATGCAAGGTTGGTGTACTGCTGGAGCCTCATCGAAGCCATGGTAGGCATAGGATATGACCAGTGAGGCACGCTGAGAGAGAATGCCCAGAAAGGAAGTCCTGACTTTGCGGACTCATCGGCGATAACCTGAAGGTTGTCATACCAGCTCTGGCGTATTCCTTCTGTGGTGACAGGATAGAAATCGAAGGAAACCAAAGGAAGATTGACCTCGTCGATGAACTTGCGGACATATTCCCTGTATGAAATCACAAGGGCAGCAGGATCGACATAGTTAGGAAGAAGATTGAGATAGATAGTGTGAGCTCCCTTGTCGGCATCCTTGATCTTCTGAGCCCATTCCGCAAGGCCAGGGAATGCAGCAGGAAGCGGCTCGTCACGGAGGAAATATCCATAGAGAGCAGGATGGTCTATGATCTGAGCGACAGCCTCTGCAGGTTCGGTGTAGAGTTCGATGCAGTTGGCCATGATCTTCACACCGGCCTTCTGGGCAGCGTCAAGCTGCTTCTTCAGGCCGTCGATGTGAGGAGCGCCACAGGTGAATGAAAGGTTGAAGCCGCAGTCGGCGAGTTCCTGGAACCTCTCGTCAGAGGTCTGGAAATCAGGGATGCTGTGCCATGCAAGAATAGGAAGCTCCGCCTCCGGAAGAGGTTCCTCTGAACATGAAGCAAGAGGCATGATCATAGCCATTGATGCGGCAGCAGCCAGTAAGAATTTGATTTTCATAAATATGCAGTTTTGTTATTATTTCTTGAATCTGAATATGGCAGCGTCACCTTCCTCGATCGAGTATGAGTTCAGACCTTTGCCGACTTCGACAAGATTACCTTCACGGTCGACCAGGCATGCCTTCTCGTCGAACTCGACGTCGAGGGTCAGAGGTTCGTCAAGAGTGCGGCTGACGACAACGAGATAGTTCCATTCCCCGTTCTCCAGGAGAGATACAATCGCCCCGGCGGAACCGGTCTTGAGGGACTTCACATGCGCAGGCATGGCCTCGAGAGGCTTGCAGTTGTCCGGAATGGAATCACCAGTGTGAACAAGCTCCACGACCTTGGAGCCGAGGAAGACACCGGCTCTGGCCTGGATCTCCTCGTTCATGGACTTGACGTAGTCGAAAGTCTTTGTGTGCCTGCCGTCGAGAATCGGAGACTCAAGCCCCTCTCCGGAGTTCCAGTAAGTGAAATACTGGATCGCCTGTGATCCATAGGCGAGGTCTGTGTAGACCTGGAGTCTCAAGGTCTGCGGTGTAGTCTCCCTGTATGGCTCGAAAGCCTCAGACAGAGCGAATGCCCAGAAAGGTATGCCTGCAGCTTTTGCCTCATCGGCAACAACCTGGAGGTTGTCATACCACGACTGTGCGATGCCTTCTACAGTTACAGCATAGAAATCGAATGAGACGAACGGAAGACCCACTTCCTCGATGAACCTGTGGACATATTCCTGATAAGGGCATCCGAGCATCTCTTCAGAGGCATAGTTAGGGAACAGGTTGAGATAGAGGAAATGCTTGTCATCCACCGACTTGATCCTGTCTGCTATCTCCCTTGCTTCAGCGAAATGGTTGCAGTTCGGCTCGTCATTGAGGAAATAGCCGTAGAGGGCAGGATGGTCCATGATCTCCCGGACGGTGTTCTCGGTGTCTTCATAGAGCTCGTCGCACATGGCGAGCATCTTCACTCCGGCGACCTCAGCGGTGTCAAGAGCCTTCTTCAACTCAGGAAGGCTGTGGATGTGGGAGAAATTGATGTTGAAGCCGCAGTCCACAAGATCCTGATAATTCTTTAGAGTGGTATGGTTGGCAGGGATGCTGAACCAGGCAAGGATCGGCATCTCAGCCTTCGGAAGCGGTTCCTCAGAACATGACGGGAAAACCATCATGACTGAAAGAGCACCTGCCAGTGCAGAAAAGAACTTGTTTCCCATAATGATGGATTATTTCTTGAATCTGAATATGGCAGCGTCACCTTCCTCGATGGTGAAGCCGGTCTGTCCCTTGGCAAGCTTGACGACATTGCCATCACGGTCGACCATGGAAGCCTTCTCATCGAACTCCACGTCAAGGGTGATCGGTTCGTCCATGGTGCGGCTGACGACCACGAGGTAGTTCCACTCACCGTTCTCGAGAAGAGACACTACAGCACCGTCAGCACCGGTGGTCTTGAGGGAAGTGACATGAACAGGAAGTTCGTCGCCGAGCGGCTTGCAGTTCGGAGGAACCGTCTCCCCGGTGTGGGCGAGGAATTTCACCTTCGAGCCTACGAACACACCTGCGCGGGCCTGAAGCTCCTTGTTCATGTTCTTGACAAGGTCATATGCCTCGGAACGCTCCTTGTTCTGGTTGATAGGAGCCTCGTGGAAGTTCCAGATGGTGCCACCCGGGTTCCAGTATGTGAAATACTGAAGGACTGAAGCGCCGTAGGCAAGGTTGGTGTACATCTGGATCCTGAGGCTGGCCATTGTAGGGAGCGGATAAGGATCGTGAGCGGTCGAGAGTGCGAAAGCCCAGAAAGGAAGTCCGGCTGCTGATGCCTCATCCGCAACATCCTGAAGGTTCTCGTACCACATAGGACGTATTCCTTCGAAAGTGATTGGATAGAAATCGAAGGAAACGAGAGGAAGACCCACCTCTTCGATGAACCTGTGGACATATTCCTTGTAGGTCTTTGTCTTGAGGACGTTGAGGTCCACGTAGTTAGGAAGGAGGTTCAGGTAGAGGGTGTGGGTGTCGTCAGCAGCCTTGATCCTCTCTGCCCAGTCGTGCAGCATAGGGAAGCTGGCAGGAGCCGGCTCGTCGCAGAGGAAATAGCCGTAAAGGGCCGGATGGTCCTTGATCTGATTGACGACGCTGTCAGTCTTGGACTGAAGTTCGCTGCATGTTGCCATGACCTTGACACCTGCCTGCTCGGCAAGATCAAGAGAGGTCTTGAGGTCATCAAGATTTGAAATGTGGGAGAAATTGATTGTGAAGCCACAGTCCTTGAGTTCCTGGTACCTCTCAAGAGTGGCGTCCTCGGCCGGTATGCTGTACCATGCGAGGATTGGGATTTCAGCTTCAGGAAGAGCCGGCTCATTCGAACAAGAGCAAAGCGGAAGGATCGTCGCAACAGCGGCGGACAATCCACAGATGATGGATTTCATTCTCATTTTGAAGTATGATTTTGTTGAATATTCAGTACAATCAAACCGGTCAGGGCTCATGAAGACAGATATAATTAAAATAAAAACATTGAGAAAGAGCTTTTTTTGAGTAAATTTGTGTTTTGTACTGAATATGATTATGCTGACCCAGATTCTCATACTGATTGCAGGTCTTGCCCTGGTCACCTTTAGCGCCGACTGGCTTGTCGACGGTTCTTCCGCAGTAGCAAGAAAGGCAGGAATAAGCGAATTCGTGATCGGAATGACGATTGTCGGAATAGGCACGTCTCTTCCCGAACTAGTCGTGAGCCTGAGCGGTGCCCTTCAGGGAAAAGCGGACATCGCAATCGGCAACATAGTAGGCTCCAACCTGTTCAATGTCTATCTCATACTTGGACTTACAGCCCTGATCTTCCCTGTCAGCATCACAAAAAGCAACTTCCGGAGAGACATCCCGCTGAACATCATCGCCAGTGCGCTCCTTATCGTCCTGGGTATGTCAAAGACTCTCTTCGGTCTTGGAAACGGGAACATGTTATCAAGAACGGAAGGTATTGTTTTTCTGCTGATTTTTGCATCTTATCTTTACCTTTCATTCAAGCATGATAAAGCGGATTGCAACACCAGTGAGGACAATCCTGAACAAAAGGAATCAAAGCTGTTCAAGGACATTCTGCTCATAGCCGCAGGACTTGCCGGACTGATCTTCGGAGGCAGGATTTTCGTGGACTCAGCATGCGCTGTCGCGCAGATGGCAGGCCTGAGCGAGAAGTTCATCGCCGTCACCATCCTGGCAGCAGGGACTTCCCTTCCCGAACTTGTCACCTGCATAGTCGCCGCCGCAAAAAAGAAGGACCAGCTGGCACTCGGAAACATCCTCGGATCGAACATATCGAACATATTCCTGATACTCGGATGCTCCGCCGTCTGCTACCACAAGACCCCAGGAGCGGCTGCAGGTCTTTCTTTTTCCGGTATGAGCTACGTGGACATCGGTGTTTTCTTCCTGAGTTCCCTGATGATCCTTGTCAGCGCTCTTACTGAAAAGAAAGGCAGCTCGACAAGAAAGATCGGGCGTTTCGACGGCGCGTTGTTCCTGATCTGCGAAGGAGCCTACATGACCTATCTGATATTGACAATCTGACAGAACCGACAACAAAACGAATCACATAATGAAATTCAAACCAACATCCTACAAGCTGATGAACGTCAGCACAGGCCGAATCTTCGAAGACGAAGGCTGGACTTTGTCGGACCCTCAGTCCCCTTCACCTTCACTGGTGAGAGCGGTCTATGAAAACGAAAAGTTCACCCCAATGGACAACCTCAAGGGTCTGTACCGCTATGCACAGTGGATGCCGATCAACAGGACTCTCAAGCGCTCCCACGCCCCTGTCACCTACAAGAGCAAGGGACTTGCTGACATCCTCGGTCTCGAGAACCTCTACATAACTCTGTCAGGCTACGTTCCGAAGCATGGAGCAAGGATGGAGACCTGCTCATTCAAGGAAACGGAGGCCTTCTCCATCTGCGCCAGGCTTCCGAAGAAGGACAAGAGGATTCTCGTCGTCCAGTCCGCCGGCAACACCGCCAGGGCATTCGCCCGTGTCTGCTCGGACAATGACATCCCTATCGTCATCTGCATTCCTAACGACAACATCAGCGACCTCTGGTTCCTCAAGAAGCTCAAGCCATGCGTGAAGGTGGTCGCCACCCCTCACGGCACCGACTACTTCGATGCCATCGCACTTGGCGAGAAGCTCTGCCAGGACCCGAAGTACATGGCTGAAGGCGGAGCGAAGAACGTCGCCCGCAGGGACGGTATGGGCACCACGCTTCTCAGCGCCGTCGAGAAGATCGGCAGGATTCCTGACGCCTACTTCCAGGCCGTAGGAAGCGGCACCGGTGCCATAGCCGCCTACGAGAACGCCCAGAGACTTGAAAAGGACGGACGCTTCGGAAAGAACAACATGAGGGTCTACTGCGTCCAGAACGCACCTTTCACCCTGATGTACGATTCTTGGAAGAACGGCAGCAGAGACCTCGTACCTATCACGGCGGAAGAATCCAGGACCAACTCGGAGAAGATCCTTGCCAAGGTGCTTTCCAACAGGAAACCGCCATATTCAATCGCAGGAGGACTCTACGACACTCTCAAGGAATCCAACGGCGACTTCTTCAAGGTCACCAACGATGACATCGTCTACTGGATGCTCCAGTTCTACAACAAGGAAGGATACGACATCTTCCCGGCCTCAGGTGCAGCGGTCGCCGCCTTGAAGCAGGCCGTTGACAGCGGGGCAGTGAAAAAGGACGAGACCATCATGCTCAACATCACCGGAGCAGGAATGATCAACGCCACCAGCAAGGGATTCGACCACAAGAAAGCGGACCTCGTGCTGAGCACGGACCTGTCCGCCGAAGAAGTCATCTCCAGCGTTGACAAGCTTTTCAAGCTCTAGAAGCTGTTTAGAAAAAAAACGCAGATCTACCTGAGAGGTTCGCCGGAAGCGAGCCTCTCTTTTGATGCTACAGGGTTGCCGTAGATGCCGAGGAATATCCTTCTGAGCTCATCCCTGTCGAGCCTGCGCTCAACCTTGTCAAGCTGATGCTCCGTGTAGTGCTGGAAAGCCTCGACATCCTCCTTGGTATAGAGGTCGGAGTATTTGCTCCTGCCTTCAAGGAGGTCATAGGCGATGTAGTTCGTCTTCCAGAGATGGTAGCCCGCGATGACTCTCTTGTCGACCGCATGACGGATTTCCTGATAGCGGTCGTTCTTGTCGCACTTGGAGGCCATCTCAACCTCCTCCCACGTCAGAGGAAGACCGATGTTGAGGTGGACATCGCCCTTCTTCTGCCTGATGCCCATCGCTATGCTGTGCATGTCCTCGTGGTGTCCCTTGACATATTTCTCAGTGCGTGAGATGAGTATTTCGCGAGCCTTGCGGATGTCGCAAGGTTCATATTCATAGGAAATGCTGAGAGGGACGATGTTGAGGTCCATGAAGTTCTCCTGGAAGGTCTTGGTGCCGCTCATGTCCAGCATCTTGAGGAGGCCCTGCTCGGTAGTGTCGATGCCGTCCTTGGTCCTTCCCTGTCTCTGAGCCAGCCAGATGGAGGATTTCCCGGATGTGATCGTGGTCCTGATGTAGCTTGAAAGGACCTTTGAGGAGAGGTACAGCTCCCTGGCGGATATTCCCCTGATGACCTTGATCATCCTGTTGGAACGGAGAAGGTACTCGACCGTCTTGCTCTGCTTGATGAGATTGTCCCCGACGCAGATCTCGGTCATAGGAATCCCGTTCCTGAAAAGAACGACCTGGGTGATGGCGGGATCGAGGATGATGTCCCTGTGATTCGACATCAGGAGGAACTTCCCCTGAATGCCTTTGATGTAGCTGATACCGTCATATGAAAAATTGTGGACCGTCTTCTCCATGCACGTCGACACAGCACGGTTCATGACTATTTCCTGGAATTCATCAATTGAGCGGACGCTTTTCAAGGCGTTCCTTAGATACGTCACAGGCTCGTCCGGGAAAAGATAGCCGGAAATCGCCAGCACTGAAGGATGGTTTGCAACCTTGCCCAAAGCCTCGACGGCTTCCTGGTCATTGTAAGGACATATACTCTCAAACTCGTATTGTTCAGCCATATCTTTATCAGTATGAATATACAAATATACAAAAAATCAGAAGTATTTCTATCTGCGGAAGAGGACTGAAGAGTCTCCGTAGCTGAGGAAACGGTAGCCGCCGGCCAGCGCATGGTCGTAGACCGGCCTCCATCCACCGCCGAGGAAAGCGGAGACAAGAAGGATCAGAGTGCTCTCCGGCTGGTGGAAATTGGTCACGAGGACATCCACGAACCTGTAGGTGAAGCCTGGGACAATTATGATCCTCGTCCCGACTTTCAGCTCATCAAGCCCGTTCTCGTCCAGATATCGTAGGATTGCATCCAGAGCCTCTTCCCTTGAATATGCATACTCACGTACATACGGAGCCCACTGGCCGACATCCTCCGGACGGCCTTTCTCGATGCAGTCCACGCCGACATAGTAAAGGGATTCAAGAGTTCTCACAGAAGTGGTCCCAACCGCGACAAGACTGCCGCTCAGATTACGGATCTTCTCAAGGATGGCCTTCTTCACCACGAACGGCTCTCTGTGCATCGGGTGGTCGGCCACATCTTCACTCTTTACGGGGAAGAACGTCCCCGCTCCGACATGAAGACAGACTGTCTCCCGGTCTATTCCTTTTGACGATATCCCATCCAGGACGGCGTCGGTGAAATGCAGACCGGCCGTCGGGGCGGCCACGGAGCCCCTTGTCCTTGCATAGAGTGTCTGATACCTCTCAGTGTCAATCGCTTCCGTCTTTCTGTTAAGGTATGGAGGGATAGGGACGGTACCGCAGATTTCAAGGACTTTGGAGAAAGGATTTCCACTCTTCCATTCAAACCTCACGACTCCCGTCTGACCGTCGCGGCTGATAAGAACAGCCCTCAGGTCCATGTCAGACACGTCCTTGCGGTCTTCCGGATTGCATAATGAGATCACATCGTCCTTCCAGCGCTTGGCATTTCCTATGACACATTTCCACGAGCAGGTCCCTGCCGCTGCGAATGATGTGGCATATTCACAAGGATCGACAGGTTCCAGACAGAATATCTCGATGTGGGCGCCGCTCTCCCTCTGGAAGATAAGCCTCGCAGGGACAACCTTCGTGTCATTGAATATCATAAGAGAACCTTCGGGAAGAATTCCAGGAAGTTCCTTGAATATGTGGTCTTCGATGCTGCCGTCCTTCCTGCAGCAAAGAAGTTTCGACGAGTCCCTCTCAGCGAGCGGATACTTTGCGATCCTTTCATCCGGGAGAGGGTAGTTGTAATCTTCAATTTTGATTGACGGAATCATTTTCAGTCCATTTTCCTTCTTCTGAATACAAAAATACACAGACTGCTGAAATTTTCAAATTCGAATGCATGTCCACAGTCGCGCACGGATTCGCGATTCTCGGGTGACATAGCTTCTACGGTCATTTTTTCGTTTAGATTTTTACATTTATTGTTCAGATATGTAAATTCTTCAATTAATTCACATCATATTGATAATTGTAAAATAAGAAATAGTTATCAAAAGCAATCACTATTGTTATATCACCAAATATCAATTACTTACGATATACTTAATGAATCTGTTGTTTAACTGATTCAGGTAAATCGGCAAGGTGTCGACACGGAAGATTGTTGAAAATGCTATATTTAGTAGTATTAACTTACCGAATATAAGCATTTTAACCATTATCACCTAATTCATTGCATAGCGCTTTTGCAGTGGACTTGCATTCTGTTTTACATTTGTAACAACATAAATCAGTTTGATTCTTTGTATTTCTTTGTTAAATTTGTAAACAAACAGAGTTAACAGGATGGACAAAAGATTACAGCAGTTTCTTTCTGCAGAGAACATCACCCAGTCACAGTTCGCCGACAGCATAGGTGTGGCGAAAGCCAGCGTGTCTCATATTCTTGCCGGAAGGAACAAACCGGGGTTTGAATTCATAGAAGGAATGGCCAGACGCTACCCTGACCTTTCACTTGAATGGCTTATTACAGGTAAAGGTAAGATGTACAAGTCCCAGCAGGAGGTTTCCAATCCCCTGCCTTCCAGCACTGTACAGGAAGAAGACACTCTGTTTCCCATGACTTCCGAAGCTTCTGAAGCATCCTCTGAAGTCCCTGAGAATTCAAAATCCGAGAGAAATTCTGGCAGACCTGTTGTATCCAGGATTCTCGTCCTGTATGACGACGGGACCTATAAAGAGGTCTGAGTCCTCCTGAAAGCAAGGATTTCCGCCAGATTTGTTATCTTTGCTATGTTATGTCATTCACCAGAAGCTTTGCCAGAAAATTGAGAGCCCTCAAACGGCTTCCGATCTGCCGCTCGCTGATGCGGCTCAGATACAGTTACCTCTCCCCCGGACTTCATAGAAAAGTGTTCGGCATTGACTTCAAGAATCCGCTGGGACTCGCCAATGGTCTCGACAGCCATGGTGAATATGTCGATGAACTTTCCATTTTCGGCTTTTCATTCATCGAAATCGACGGCGCCAACACGGCCGCAGCCTTGTCCAACGTCATGACAAGTACCCAGAACGTTGTCAATGCAGCCTGCATCAACCCGGCAAAGATGAACTCACCTGTCCAGGAAGAAAGAACTGAGATGGCAGTCAGGTCTTTCTCCCTGCTCTATGACTTTGTGGACATGTTCGTCATCTGCACTGACGGAATCTCTTCACTGCCTGCCAGCATGGACTCCATGCTGGACACAAGAATAGGCTATGACACCTACAAGCCTGTGATTCTTAAGGTCTTGCCCGAAACTCCGGAAGAAGATCTGGAACCCGTTCTCAAGTACTGCCTGCTTTACGGGATCGACGGGGTGATGGTTGTTCCGTCACTTCTGGAGAAGGTGGTCAGCATGGTATCGGACAGGATCGCCGTCATCGCCATGGGAGTGAATCCTACGGCTGATGAAGCTGCAGGAATGATCGAACGCGGGGCTTCTCTGATAGAACTTGATCCTGCAATCCTCCAGAAAGGCCCAGGAGCCGTCAGAAATCTTCTGAAAGGAATAGACGATGTGCAACTGCAATCCAACTGAATCTTTGGCCCTAGGGCTTAAAAAACGCCTTTACGGCACAGGAATGACCGTCGGCACGGCGGAATCCTGCACCGGAGGCAACATCGCCGCGCTGATCGCTTCGGTTCCCGGAGCTTCAGACTATTTTCTGGGCTCGGTGGTGTCCTACGCCGTTCCGGTCAAGGAATCCCTGCTGGGAGTCCCTCCGGAAACCATAGAACAGTTCGGAGTAGTAAGCGAAGAAGTCGCCCGGTCAATGGCCGAAGGGATAAGAAACAGGATAGGATGTACATATTCAGTTTCGACGACCGGACTTGCCGGGCCTTCCGGAGACGAACGGAATCCGGTAGGTACAGTGTGCATCGGAGTCAGCGGCCCAAGGGGAACCGTCTCCCTGAAAAAGACTTTTCCATACGACCGGAAAGGCAACATCAGTCATTTTTCAACCTTTGCAGTCCGGATTCTGCTGTCATTCATCGAGAATGACTTAAATTGCTGTGAAATAAGTAGTGAAACAATTATGTTTTAAACAGGTAACAACTTTGTTTCATATAATAAAATTTATGCCAACCTGCTAATTGTCAGCAAGTTGGCATATTCGTTAAAATTCAGGTAAAAAACCTGGAAAATCCTTATTTTCTGTTCACGGAA
>JAKSJH010000045.1 GCA_024398315.1 Bacteroidales bacterium | reverse complement strand
GATCATCACGGCTATCTCCTCGGCATTGTCAGGAGTCCAGATGTTGACTGTGAGTCCGAGTTCGTGCGAGAGGTCGTACCACTCATCCCTCATGTAAGGATAGGCCTTGTCCATGCAGTTCACGCCGAGTTCCTTGACCTGGTACGGATCCAGGTCATGGTCCAGGTAGGCGGAGACGCCCTCCACGTCCTGAGCGGCGATTTCGCGGCATGCATCCTTGTCGAACGAAATGTAGTCCACACGGTCCTGGAGTCCCATCCTCCTTACAAGAGCGACGGCTGAATCAACGCACGCAGGGGCGTTTGCCTGCCTCTTTATCTCGAGGACAAGCTTGGTCGGACTGTCTGGATTGTCAATCAGGATGTCCAGGAGCTGCTGCAGAGTGGCGATCTTCTCCTTGTTCCTATCGTCGACTATCAGGTCCTTGACCTCGTCATACGAGGATGTGTTGATGTCGACCCCCTTGAGAAGTGAGTCATGGTTGATGACGATCACTCCGTCAGCCGTCAGCTGAGCATCCGTCTCGCTGCCATAATAGCCGGCCTTGACGGCGTGAAGGAAAGATGACGCCGTGTTCTGTCCTGCCCATGTCAAGTTGAAATCGCCCTGATGCGGAGTCACGTTGGCCGGCTTCGGCATCGTGTCGACAATCGTGAAACAGGTCCTTCCGATGTGCTGGGAATATCTTCCCCTCAGCGCGAAGACATCATATTCAGTGTCCTGAAGGCAGTCTGGCAAGGTCACAGTGATTCTGTCCGGTTCAAGGACAGCATCGAGTGTGAACCGCTCCGCATCGCCGGTCACAGGAACGAACTCAAGCCTGTCTCCTGCCTTGAAACATGTCCCGAAGACAGAGAAGAGGACTCCAGGCTTAGCGGCAAGGTTGCGGAACATGACGGTTCTCATGAATTCCGGATCCTGATATTTTCTGATGAACTTCCTTTCACTGCGGTAGAGAGCGGCGACCTCTTCGTCGGCGAGGGCACGCCCGTAGATTCTGGCCGTCGATATGGTACCGGTGAAGGCATCGATTCCGCCAGGGAAATGGACGTGGGTTCCGGCGCCGAGAGTGAACTTATGGAAAAGGTCCCATGATGGGAACACAAGTTCACCAGGAGCGTCCACAGTGTTCATGAGAACTCCATTCACATAGATCTTCGCTTTTGCTGCAGCCTTGTCCCAGACTCCGACTACATGGTAATTGACATCCGATTCAGGAACGACCCCGCTGAGCGCCCAGCGGTAGTTACCGTCAGAACCGTCCTTCGTGAACGGTATGAAGGCGAACTCATTGCCATGGTCCCCGGTGGCCGAGGATATGATCAGACCGGTGCCGCCGCCGCTGATGCTGGAGAATATCTTGATCTCATGGTCAGGAATCCGGCCTTCGAAATGAGGTCTGAGAATCACCTCGAAGGAATGACCTTCTGAAAGAGCGGCCATCAGGTCCTGATTCCCCTTGTAGTCAAACCAGTAGCTTGTCGATGCTGACTTCGAGCCCCAGTCATTGGAGAAAGGGCAGACCATCCGTCCCCCGGTCATGAAAGGCATGTCCATTGTCGGAGTCTGGCTGTGGAACAGCTGAGGACCTGACTCAGAAAGGTTGGAGGCAGTGCCGTCCTCATTGAAACGCACGTCGACGATGTCCGCTGAAGGGAGATTCTCCACAGGAGTGCAGAAACAAGCAGTGACCGCAAACGTCAGCAGGGCCACTGATGATAGAAAGGAATATTTAAGAGTCATCTTTACGATGTTGGATTGGGCCTCTATTTCTTCTTCTCATTCTTCTTCTCAGCGGAATCATCCCTGGTGAAGAACTTGTACTGGAAGAAGATCAGATAGATGGCGCCGACAGAGACACAGCTGTCAGCGAAATTGAACACAGGAGCGAAGAAGAGGAAACGGTCCCCACCGAAAAACGGCACCCAGGAAGGCCATGTCGTGTCGATCAGAGGAAAATAGAGCATGTCCACGACTCTGCCGAACATCAGCGGAGCATAGCCGAACGCTACTCCGTAGAAAAGGCAGTCGATGACGTTGCCCAATGCTCCTGCAGCAATCATGGTGAGTGCGACGAGCACTCCTTCAGGGACGACCGGGGAGCCATCCTCCAGCCTGGCCCTTGTCCCGTCCGGAGCCAGGGACTTCCTGACCAGGGATGTGATCCACCAGCATAGGGCGGCGAAGAGGACAATCCTGAAGGAGGTCAGGCAGAACTTTCCGGCCATGCCTCCGAACTTCATACCGAAAGCCATCCCTTCATTCTCGATGAAGAGAATCTGGAACCAGTTCCCTATTACGTTGAAATGGTCCCCTATCTGCATGCCGGTCTTGACCAGTATCTTGCTGACCTGGTCAATCACTACGAGCAAGGATCCTAACGCTAAGAGTTTCTTGCCTTTTGTCATCATTAATTCTTTCCCTTCTGAGCCAGCATCTCCTTGGCCTTGACGGTCAGGGTAGCATGAGGAACGAGACGGAGTCTCTCCTTAGGGATGAGTTCTCCCGTCACACGGCAGATGCCGTAGGTCTTGTTCTCGATGCGGACAAGAGCAGCCTCAAGGTTCTGGATGAACTTGTACTGTCTCTGTGCCAGCTGGCTGGCCTCCTCTTTGGAGAGCTGGAAAGCCCCGTCATCCTCCACTGTCTTGAATGAAGGTGTGGTGTCTTCGATGTCGTTGCTGCTGCTATGCATCACGACAGCCCTGAGGGTGTCATATTCCTTCCTTGCCTTCTCAAGCATCTCCAGAATGATCCCCTTGAATTCTTCAAGTTCCTCATCACTGTAGCGGGTACGTTCAGTCTGAGGTGCTTTCACGTTTTCTGAATCTGACATTTGTATTGGTATTATAGCAGTGTTATATCCTTTCAAGGCAGGCCTTGATAGTACCTTCGTCCCAGTCAAGCTGCACGGCCTGCGCAGGAGCCTCGTCAAGAGCATAGGACTCGACGCTTACGGCGAGTGTCTGGGCGGAGACATAACCTCCGAAATCCTTCAAGGCAGAATCGACATCATCCTTGAGGGAGGCATCGGAGTAGACAACGGCCTTGATCTTGTCGGTGACCTCGAATCCGCTGTCCTTTCTGAGGTTCTGGATCCGGTTGACAAGTTCGCGGGCCACGCCCTCTTTCTTGAGACCTTCGGAGATCTGGATGTCGAGAGCGAGAGTGAGAGGACCGTCGCTGGCCACGAGCCATCCCGGCATGTCCTCCGAGGAGATTTCATAGTCACCCGGCTTGAGCGAGACAGGTCCTGAAGGCAGAGAGACTTCATAGGCGGTTCCCTGAGCCTCACAGAGCTGGATGGCGGAGATGACAGCCTGGTCGAACGAAGCGAAGGCGGCGGCAATCTCCTTCATCTGCTTTCCGTAGACCTTGCCGAGAGTCTTGAAATTCGGCTTGATCTTCTTGGTTATCACGCCGGTGGTGTCCGAGATGAATTCGGCTTCCTTGACGTTCACTTCACCGAGAATCAATGACTTGACCTGCTCCAGCTGTCCCTTCACCTTGTCGGAGATGACAGGGATGACCAGTTTCTGAAGCGGCTGACGGACCTTGATGGAGACCTTGCGCCTGAGGGCGAGAACCATCGAGGCGGCGCGCTGGGCCAGTTCCATCCTCTCTTCAAGGTCGGTGTCCACAGCGCTCTCATCGACAGCAGGCATGCTGACATAGTGCACAGACTCCGATCCATCCGGAACCAGGTCAAGATAGAGCCTGTCCATGTAGAACGGAGCTATCGGAGCAGAAAGGACCGCGATGTCCACAAGGACTTCGTGGAGGGTCTGGTAGGCCGAGAGCTTGTCCTCGTCCATGCTTCCTCCCCAGAAACGCTTTCTGTTGAGACGGACGTACCAGTTGGAGACGTTGTCGCAGACAAAGTCCTGGATAAGACGGCCGGCGGTGGTCACGTCATAGTCCTCATAGGCGGCCACGACCTTCTTCTTGAGGGTGTTGAGAAGGGAGATGATCCAGCGGTCGATCTCCGGCCTGCGGGACAGCTCGACCTTCGGAGCCTTCGGGTCGAAACCGTCGACATTGGCGTAGAGGGCGAAGAATGAATATGTATTATAAAGTGTTCCGAAGAATTTCCTCCTCACCTCATCTACTCCTGCCTCGTCGAACTTGAGGTTGTCCCAAGGCTGGGCGTTGGTGAGCATGTACCACCTGAGAGCGTCGGCGCCGAACTTGTCAAGTTCCTCGAACGGATCGACTCCGTTGCCCAGGCGCTTGCTCATCTTGTTACCGTTCTTGTCGAGGACAAGACCGTTTGAGATGACAGTCCTGTAGGCAGGAGTGCCGCTTACCATCGTGTGGATGGCATGGAGGGTGTAGAACCAGCCCCTGGTCTGGTCGACGCCTTCCGCGATGAAATCGGAAGTGCAGCCGAATTTTTCTGAACCGAGGTTGCGGAGACCTTCCTGGGCATAAGGCATGGCTCCGGAATCGAACCATACGTCGATGAGGTCAGTCTCCCTGACCATCTTCTTTCCGGATGGGCTGACAAGGAATATCTCGTCGACATAAGGTCTGTGGAGATCGATCCTGTCGTAGTTGTCCTTGGACATGTCCTCCGGGTCGAAGCCTTTGTCCTTGAAAGGATTGGATGCCATGAATCCGGCCGCCACAGCCTTCTCGACACCGTCATAGAGTTCCTTCACGGAACCTATGCAGACTTCCTCCTTGCCGTCCTCGGTGCGCCATATAGGTAGAGGTGTGCCCCAGAAACGGCTGCGGGAGAGATTCCAGTCCTGTATGTTCTCGAGCCACTGGCCGAAACGTCCGGTTCCGGTGGACTCAGGCTTCCAGGTTATCGTCTTGTTGAGCGCCACCATCTGATCCTTGACGGCGCTGGCCCTGATGAACCATGAGTCAAGCGGATAGTAAAGGACCGGCAGGTCAGTGCGCCAGCTGTGAGGGTAGTTGTGGACATGCTTCTGGATCTTGAACGCACGTCCGTCCGCCTTCATCATCATGCAGAGGTCGATGTCGAGGGTAGGCTCGGCAGGGTCCTCGTTCTTCTCGAAATAGCCCTTGTAGCCCTTCTTGACATAGCGTCCCTGGTACTCGGCGTAGGACGGATTGACATATTCGGAGACATAGGCGGGATCGAGGTCGGCCAGCAGGCAGAAACGGCCCTGTCTGTCCACCTGGGCCTGAGGGTTCCCGTCCTTGTCCACAGGCATGATGCCCGGGATGCCGAAATCGGTGGCCACCTTCTTGTCATCCGCACCGAAAGTCGGGGCGATGTGGACGATACCGGTACCGTCCTCCGTTGTGACATAGTCTCCGGAGATGACCTTGAAGGCCTCTCCTCCAACAGGCTTGAACCATGGGATGAGCTGGCGGTAGGATATTCCCACGAGGTCGGCGCCCTTGTACTCTCCATCGAGAATCCTGTAAGGGACAACCTTGTCACCAGGAGAATAGGTCATCGGAAGTTCGGCGCCCTTGGCGTTGAACCATGAGCCCACGAGGGCCTTGGCGACGACATAGACAGCTTCCTGCCCGCTGTACGGGTTGAAGGAATGGACGCGGACATATTCAATCTTAGGACCTACGCAGAGAGCCGTGTTGGAAGGAAGGGTCCACGGGGTTGTGGTCCATGCCAGGAAATAGAGAGGCAAGGAGCCTTCCCAGAGTTTCTCGGAAGCCTCGTTCCTGAACACCTCGAACTGGCAGGTGGCCGTCGTGTCCGACACGTCCTTGTAGCATCCCGGCTGGTTGAGCTCGTGGGAGCTGAGGCCGGTTCCGTCGGTAGGTGAATATGGCTGGATGGTGTAGCCCTTGTAGAGGAGCCCCTTGTCATAAATCTTCTTCAGAAGGTACCAGAGAGTCTCGATGTAGCGGTTGTCGTAGGTGATGTACGGATCGTCAAGGTCCACCCAGTAGCCTACGCGCTCGGTCATGTTCCTCCACTCCTCGGTGTATTTCATAACCTCCTTGCGGCAGGTGTCGTTGTAGTCGGCGATGCTGATCCTGCTTCCGATGTCAGCCTTGGTGATGCCGAGCTTCTTCTCGACACCAAGTTCTACTGGAAGTCCGTGGGTGTCCCAGCCCGCACGGCGGTTGACCTTGTAGCCGCTCTGAGTCTTGTAGCGGCAGATTGAATCCTTTATGGAGCGGGCCATCACGTGGTGGATACCCGGTTTTCCGTTGGCTGAAGGAGGTCCTTCAAAAAACACGAACTCAGGACAGCCCTCCCTCAACTTGAGGGATTTCTCAAACGCACCGTTCTTCTTCCACCTGTCCAGAACTTCATTTCCTACAGAAACGAGATCAAGGCCTTTGTACTCTTTGAATGTCATAATAAATTCGCTAATTTTGCACCTGGCTTAACTGTCCGCCAGATTTGCTCGCATATCCTGCAAAGATAGTGATTTCCATCAGTTCGGTCAAATATATTTGGAATATGAACTTTGTCGACATCGCCATACTGGTCTGCTGCGTCCCTGCGCTGATACATGGAATCAGCAAGGGATTCATCAAACAGGCCATCGCGCTGCTGTCCCTGGTGCTGGGAGCCTGGCTCGCTTTCAAGTTCTCCGAACCGGTCGGCGACCTGCTTCAGAACTACATCGAAATCCCCGGAACGGTCATCCACATCATCGCATTCGCGCTGATCATGGTACTCGTCACAGTCGTGCTGAAGCTTTTAGGGAACATACTCGAAAAGACCGTCAAGTTCGTCATGCTGGGCTGGCTTGACAAACTGCTGGGAGTCGTGTTCGCTTTCATCAAGGTCACTCTCATCATCGGACTCCTCGCTATCATGATCGACTCTGTGAGGGAAACCTTCCAGATCGAGAACTGGAAAGTCTTCGACGAATCCCTGCTATACCAGCCGCTTAAGGACATCGCCGACACAGTGTTCCCGTATCTCAAACAATTGATATTCAAGAACTGATGGACAGAATCATACTCATAGAGACTTCCACTTCCCTCTGCTCCGCCGCTTTGGTGGAGGACGGGAGGATCGTTGCTGAAAGAATCAGTGAAGAGCCCAGAGTCCATGCCTCGATGACGGCTCCTTTCGTCAAGGAGCTGCTCGATTCAGAAGGAATACGGGTCTCTGACTGCAGTGCGGTCGCCGTCAGCAAGGGTCCGGGTTCGTACACCGGTCTGAGAGTCGGTGTCTCCACGGCCAAAGGTCTCTGTTTCGGTGCCGGAATCCCTCTGATTTCCGTAGGCACCCTGGACACCCTGGTCCATCAGGCAATTGACTCCGGAGCGCTTCCGGAAGGCTGCAGGAGGATTGTACCCATGGTCGATGCCAGAAGGATGGAGGTCTACACCGCCGTCTTCGACACGGAAGGGAACCAGCTGACAGAGACTGTCGCGCAGATTGTCGACGGAGACACGTTCAAGGACATCCTTGAAGAAGGCCCGGTGCTGTTCATCGGTGACGGAGCCCTCAAGTGCAAAGAAGTGATCGGAAGCGGCAGCGCTTTCTTCGAAGACTGCTGCCCGAAGGCTTCCTCAATGCTCCACCCGGCCCTCAAGGCGTTAGAAGAAAAGAAGTTCGAGGATGTCGCCTACTTCGAGCCCTTCTACCTGAAGGAATTCATGACGACGACAAGCAAGAAAAAGTTATTCTAAAAACACATAGGAATCATGAAAATCGGTTTCGCCAGCGACCACGCTGGATTCGCTTACAAGAGCAAGCTCATCAACTACATCAAGAAGAAAGGCTACGAAGTTGTCGATTTCGGCACATATTCAGAGGACAGCTGCGACTATCCTGATTTCGCCCACGCCCTCGGCAACGCCATGGACAACCAGGAAGTCGACCTCGGAATCGCCCTCTGCGGCTCTGCCAACGGCATCACAATGACCCTCAACAAGCACCAGAGCGTACGCGCCGCCATCTGCTGGAAGAGCGAGATCGCCCGTCTTGCGAAGGCCCACAACAACGCCAACATCTGCACCATGCCGGCCAGGTTCATCTCCTACCAGATGGCCACCCGCATCGTCAACACCTGGCTCACCACCGAGTTCGAGGGTGGACGTCATCAGAAGAGAATCGACAAGATTCCTCTCAAGTAAGAAGCCGCAGGACCGATGGACATCGGGGCTTTGACAGCGGACAGGAACTTCCTGGCCAAGGGGGTTCTGTCGGGGTGTATCGACGACTACCCCGAAGGAATCATCATCCCCGTCAACAAGCCCTTCAGATGGACGTCAGCAGATGTCATCAGGAAGCTCAAATGGCTCTCCTGCAGGCATTTCCAGAAAAAGAACCTTAAAGTCGGACACGCCGGCACCCTGGACCCTCTGGCCACCGGGGTGCTGCTTGTCTGCATCGGCAAAGCCACCCGCCTCGCCGAGACTCTCCAGAAGGAGGGCAAGGAATATCTTGCCGGCATCACCTTCGGAGCCACTACGCCTTCCTACGACCTTGAGAAGCCTGTCGACAGGACCTGGCCCATAGACAAAGTCAGCGGAGCCGCTCTTTCAGAAGTGCTTCCTGAATTCCTGGGAGAGCAGGAGCAGGTCGCTCCCCTCTTCAGCGCCAAATCAATCGACGGCGTTCGCGCCTACGAACTGGCCAGACTGCAGTACAAGAAAGCCGGCAAAGAGAAGACCGATGTCATGGAAGACTTCGACCACACACAGGCCGAGATGCTCAACAAGCAGAGAATCACTATCCACGGCATAAGCCTCGTCTCCTTCTCACCGGACGGGATTCCGGAAGAAGAACGTCCCGGCCAGGACCCGGACCTCAGACCGAATCCGAGGATCAACGTTGAGGACACCTCCTCCCTGCATCTGCCTCATGCTTTGATAAGAGTATCCTGCAGCAAAGGCACCTACATACGCGCCCTTGCCCGAGACCTGGGCGAAGCGCTGGATTCAGGAGCACATCTGGACTCCCTGTGCAGAACACGTTCCGGAGGATTCAAGGTTGAGGATGCCTTGACAATCGATGAAGCCGTCTCGCTTTTCAGCGTCCCTTCACGACAAGATTGAACCCGTCAGAAGACCATTCTTCCATCTCTCCTTCGCAATCATAGATCAGATACCCTTCCAGAGACTCATGGGAGTTGATGAATGCCTTTGCCCCTTCGAGGCCGAAGACCATGCAGCAGGTGGCGCAGGCATCGGCCATTGCCGCAGTAGGAGCCACTATCGTAGCGCTCAGCAGGGAATGACCGACAGGGAAACCGGTTCTCGGATCTATGGTGTGTGAATATTTCCTCCCGTCCTTTACGTAGAACTTCCTGTAGTTGCCGGATGTGACGATCCCGCAGCCGGATCCGTTACCCTGCCATATTCCGTCAAGATCGGCCCCTGGCTGCATGTTGCCGTCGGTCGGGCGGTCGACTCCCACTTTCCACGGGTTGCCGGCCTGATTGACTCCCTCGCAGTAGATTTCGCCGATGTCGACAAGCATGTTCCTGACTCCGAGGGAATGCAGATAGTCCGCCACCAGGTCGCAGGTGTAGCCCTGAGCTATGGCGTTGAAGTTCAAGGACGGATGCACATCGGGGACGCATGAGCTGATCGACCTGGTCTGAGGGTCGAAAGCCAGCTTGTCCATCCCGCAGGTGGCCATGAGTTCCGCCACCCTGTCCACGGAAGGGAGGGAATCATTCTTGAAGCCGAACCCCCAGGCATCGAAAAGAGGGCCCGCCGCCACATCCAGGGCGCCTTCAGTCTCCTCCCAGACTTCCCTCGACATTCTGAATATGTCAACGAACATGTCAGAAAGAGCGACCTCTTCACCTGTATTGAAGCGGCTCAGCTGAGAGCCCTTGTTGTAGCCGGATAGTGTGGTGTCCACACAGACAAGGATCGAGTCGACCGCCCGTGCTATTTCATTCTGAGGAATTTCAACACCTTCCATGGAAAACTTCACTGAATATGTCCCTCCCTGTGCATAGCCTTGAAGGGTGCAGTATTCAGGTGCGCTGGAGCACGAGTCTGCAAAGAAGGCCAAGCAAGTGATGACGGGAAGGAGGACTCTGAGACGATTTTTCATTTGAGCGGCAATCAAAACAGGTGCAATTTAAGCATTTCGGCACGATTATTGGCAATTATGGACTGCTTTTTGACGGCAACATGCCGGAAATTGCCAATTTTATGCGATATTTGTAAACTATGCATTTTGAAATGAACACAAGACATACCATACTCTTTGTCCTGACCCTGGTCCTCTTCACATTGCCATCGTGCAAGAAGGAAAAGAAAGAGGAGAATTTCAAGGAATTCATGACCGGAACCCTCCAGGTCAGCGGTGTCAATTCATACCTCGCTCCTGGTCAGGAGATTACCGTAACCCCTTTCGGAATCAGCAGTCCTGAGAATGTCGGCTACTACTGGTACAACACCTGGAACAGTCAGAAGGACACGACCAGGCTCGAAGGCGGCTCCGGTGACGGCACCTACAAGATTGTCATGCCTGAAAAGCCCGGAAACTACACACTGACCGGCATCGCGTTCGCCAAAGAATACTACGATGCCTCGGTGAAGATCAACATCACTATCGTTGACAATTCGCTTGGTGGCACTCTCAAGAACACCGAAATATCAAAAGGCATCCTCTTCCCTGACGAAAGAGATGACATAAGCTACTATGCGTCCATGGCCGGAGGCCTCCTGTGGCAGAAGAACAACCTTGCCTGGGCGGGCGCCGGCGTATCCTATCTCCAGAGTCCTGTAATGGACCTGATGTTCGGTCGTTTCTACACTCGGGAAGAAGCCATGACAGCATGTCCTGAAGGATGGAGGCTGCCGTCGGACGAGGATTTCAAGTCGCTCGCGGCTTCCGTCGCGGAGGATGGAACCGAACTTGACATCCACCGGGCCTTCGACGGTCTGGCCGGTTCCTTCATGGTCAACGCATCGATGGCCGGTGAGAGGATGTGGACCTACTGGCCGAATGTCA
The DNA here is from genome assembly GCA_024398315.1 of Bacteroidales bacterium. Classification (GTDB taxonomy): domain Bacteria; phylum Bacteroidota; class Bacteroidia; order Bacteroidales; family UBA932; genus Cryptobacteroides. The sequence goes on along the minus strand of JAKSJH010000045.1, from coordinate 2,368 downwards.
ACATCTCCAACTCGCTCGGTTTCTGCGCCATTCCTGTGGGCTACTGCATCGACATGGAGCAGGCCTTAAGGTTCACCGGGATCAACAAGTACGCTGCATTCTGGACGTCGGACGAGGAGGGAGACAACGGCTACTACCGCTACATCTACGTCAAGAGCGAGAACCTGATGTCCGGAATGGGAGACAAGAAATCCTTCCGCGCATCTGTCCGCTGCGTCCAGGACCTTTAACCGACTTCCCCTTAAGAAACACATAGTCCTGCCGGCTCTCTGTCCGACAGGACTTTTTCGTTTAACGTTCTGACACCACCTTTTCTGATGACGCTGCCGGAACCAGTCCTGCCTCCGCTGCTCCTGAGGGACTGAATTTCGGGGTGACAGAGGTGCGGAACAGCCTCTTCTGCTCCTGAAGGACTGGATTTCGGTGGACAGAGGTGCGGAACAGCCTCTTCTGCTCCTGAAGGACTGGATTTCGGTGGACAGAGGTGCAGAACAGCCTCTCTGACACCTGAGGGGATGCTTTTCTGCGAGCGGAGGTGCGAAATGGTACTTCTGGCACCAGAGTCCGTTCCGGAGGAGGTCTGGCTGGCAGGACCGTGGCCGGCCGCGGCCCCGTGAGCGGCTGTCAGGAGCGAAGCGAGTGACTGGATGGAGCGCGGAGCGCGGAAGTCCTGCCAGCCAGACCTCCTCCGGAACGGGATCGACCATGCGCCACCTGCAGGAGATTGCGGGTCAGGCCCGCAATGACGGAAAAGAGTCAGGCCCGCAATGACAGAAAGGTAAGAGCCGGCAATGACGGAAAAACTACGGTATGACGGGAAGTGTCGGGTAGGCAGGGAGAATAATCACCTCAGGTCGGTGACGACGTAGTCGGAGCCGAGGGTCTTTTCGTTGATGCGGAAAGAATCTTTCTCCTTCAGTTTGTCTGAGAAGCGGAAGTTCTTCAGGGTGAAGGTAGAGACGGTCCCGTCATTGAGGGTGACCTCGGCGCCGGAAAGAATCTGGGTCCCTTTCTTGAAATAGAGTTTCAGCAGAGAAATGTCGGATGAGGACTTGCCCTTCTTCTGCGGTGCGAGAACTGACTCGTCAACCTGGGCGCCACCGAATTTCGAGGTGCCGAACGATGTCTCGTTGAACGCCTTGTCGACTGCACTGACCAGAAGGGCAGGGTTGACTGCGAATCCGTCCTCGGAACCAGCATCCACCGGTTCGATCACGGCCTCCTCGGCGAAAGTGTCGAGAGTCCACCTGGTCTTTCCGTCGCAGCGGATGTCCAGCCCGTTGCCGACGACCTTGAAGCAGTCATCCTGAAGGAGGACATCCCCCTCCCCCGTCATCTTGGTGCCGTTGACCTGGCAGGAGAATGAATATTCAAATGAAACCAGGGAAGAAGACACTTTCGAAACGAATTCGTCAAGTGTCCTGCTTCTGGCCTGCGAAAGAAGGCAGGCTGAAAAAGTCAGCACGATGGCTGCGAGTGTTCTTGTCATTCTTTTCATAGCTCGTGTGATGATGCACATCCTGTGCCAGAAAGATATTACTGATTCCTGTATGCTTCGATGACCTTCTCAAGCTCCTCAAGGCTGCCGATGAGGACCTGACGAGGCTTGGATCCTTCCTGAGGTCCGACTATGCCGGCCGCCTGAAGCTGGTCCATGACTCGTCCGGCCTTGGCGTATCCCATGCCCAAGCGCCTCTGGAGATCGGACGTGGAGCCCCTCTGGCTCGTCACGATCATCCTGGCCGCCTCCTCGAACCGTTCATCAAGATTCTTCATGTCTACCATCCCTCCGGAACCTTCCTCTGTAGAATCCTCAACGTCAGGCAGATAGTAAGGAGTGTTGTAGCTTCTCTTGTAACCCTCCTGAGAACCGATGAAGGCAGTGAGACGATTGATCTCATCGCTGCTGATGAAGGCGCACTGTACGCGCTCTGTCTCAACTCCGGCGTAGTAGAGCATGTCACCCTTTCCGATGAGCTTTTCGGCTCCAGGAGCGTCAAGGATGGTTGAAGAATCGATTCTCGAAACCACTCTGAAGGCGATTCGGGTCGGGAAGTTTGTCTTGATGAGGCCGGTGATCACATCGACGGAAGGTCTCTGTGTGGCAAGGACGACATGTATTCCAGCCGCACGGCCCTTCTGGGCGAGGCGGATGATCGATGTGGTGATGCTGCGGGCTATTGTCCTGGCATCACCGCCGCCGCCAACGGACATCGGCAGGTCGGCATATTCATCGATGATGGTGACTATGTACGGGAGGAAGCGGTGGCCGTCGGTAGGAAGGAGATGGCGGTCCCTGTACTTCTCGTTGTACAGCTTGATGTTAGGCACAAGGGCCTTGCTGAGCAGTTCGTAGCGCTGGTCCATC
>JAKSJH010000044.1 GCA_024398315.1 Bacteroidales bacterium | reverse complement strand
GTGGAAAAGTCGGTTGACGGGACTCCCGCTGTCATCTGGCAGTGGGACATAGCTGATGCCGCCGACCAGCTCCCGGAGGATTTCCCCGGCAGGAACAGGTCGCTGGATGACTGCAAACCTGTCAACGGAGGCTCCAGGATCCTTGTCACCTCATCTTCCGGTTCGACGATACTCCTTGACGTTGCGACCGGGAAGTGCCTTTTCCATGCCCGCACACCGATGGCGCACTCCGCCGAGATGCTTCCGGGAGACCGGATCATCGTCGCGAATTCAACCAATCCGGAAGGCAACGACCTTTCGTTGTATGACATAGAGAAATCCGATGTCCGCATCTGGCGCGATTCGCTCTACAGCGGTCACGGAGTGGTCTGGAGCCGGAAGTACAAAAGTCTGTATGCTCTCGGTTACCAGGAGCTCCGTCGCTACACTCTGCAGGACTGGGACAGTTCCGCTCCGTCTCTGAAGCTTGAGCAGACCTGGACTCTTCCGGGGAAGAGCGGCCACGAACTCAGTCCATGCGGCAAGGACAGGCTCATCGTGTCGGTCCATGAGGGAGTTTTCGTCTTCGATATGAAAGACGGCAGTTTCTCGCCTTTCGAGATGCTTGACGGCGTGAAGAACGTCAAGTCGGTCAACTATGATCCGAAGACGGACCGCCTGATCTACACAAAGGCCGAGACCAGCTGGTGGACCGACCATGTCTATTTCAAGAACCCCGACCGGACGCTGAACTTCGATCCGTCCTACAAGATGTACAAGGTCCGGGTCGTGACACACTGATTCCCACGTGGTGACCAGTCCAGTGAGACGGTACGCTGAAGTCCCGGAGGAGGTCTGTCCGGCAGGACCGTGGCCGGCCGCGGCCTCGTGAGCGGCTGTCATGAGCGGAGCGAATGACTGGATGGGCGCGAAGCGCGGAAGTCCTGCCGGACAGACCTCCTCCGGGACGACAGACCCACTGACCGGAGGTCCGGACCTGTGATGTGCAGTGAAGCTGTGATGAGCGATTAATCCTCTTCCTGGAACATCGGATCCCAGGCAGGGAGCATCTCAGGCTTCTGCTCGAGCATCTTCATGATGTCCGCCGGAATGTACTTATCTTCAGCGACAAGACGGAACATGTACTCGTCGAACCACTTGTCCGTCATGATGAAACCGCCCTTGTAGCCGGCACCGGCACCCCAGCTGTTCTCGACCATCCACTTCGTCGTCTTCCCGTCCCTGATGTCAACCGCCATGAGCGTCATCGCATGTGAAGAACCGGAAGCATGAGTCATCACCCTCTGCTTCTTGTCCATAGAGAAAGTGGTACCGAGAAGCGATTCATAATCAAAGGCTTCCGTGTCAAGGACGCCGCGGGACCTGTCGCAGAACTTGCCGACATCGCATGAGAAATACATTGCTGTGTTGTCCTTGATAGAAGCAATCGCAATCTCTTTGATTCTCTCGATCGGAAGATTGACATAGACCCAATTCCCGCCGTCGTAGACGTGACGGTCATAGTCGATCTCATAGACCTTGCCATATTCCCTGGTAGGATCGTTCATCATCATGACATAGCCCTTGTTGAGGTCTTTCCCGACAAATTCGTCACGGAAAGAGGCAGGTGTGTACTTCTTCGTGCTGACAAGCTTGTCCTTCGAGTCATAGCAGCTCCACTCGAACTCCACTGGCGGTTCACCCAGGCAGAGGACAAGGATCCTGTAGATCTCACCAAGCATCTGAGTCTTCATCGCAGCGCATTCCTTGACCTTCGCCTCACGAAGCTTCAGACCATTCTCGCGGAGCTTGTTCGCAAGCTGGGTCCGCATCGCGGAAGTGTTGTTGGCGCAATAGGTCTCAGGCATGATGTCCGAAGGAACCAGACCGTATTTCATGACAAGATTTGAGACTCCCGTGAACTGACCTCCGTCGCTGATGGGGTTGGAGAAGAGCCAGTCAACCTTCCTGTCGTCGAACGGCTTGTCCTTGGTGTCGATCACTCCCTGGAGGAACAGGTTGGCCTTCTCCAGCTGGTCGTAGAAGAAGACATAGTTCTGCGAGAAGGTGAACTCGCCGAGGTCGTGGTCGGCGATAGCCTTGGCCCTCAGAACATTGAGGCCGGTGAAGAGCCAGCATCTTCCGGAGGATTTCTGATCTGTGCGGCCCTTTGTGCTGACCATGTCGGAGAAATGGGTGTCGATCATCGCACTCTTCTCTTCATTGGCGGCGAGAACTGTGATCGAGGTGGTGTTGAGGGCGTTGCGGATGGCCTTGTCGGAAGGGGTCCCTTTCCATGCGGAACGGATCTCCTTCATCATGTCTTCGGTGATGGCCCCCTTGGTGTTCTGCGCTTGAGCCGGCAGAGAGGCGGCAATGGCGAACGCAATTGCAAGAATAGCTGTTTTCTTACTCATATTCAGTGATTTCTAGATTCTATACCTATCAGTCAAGGCGGCGGACAGTGACCGCCAGCCGCTTGTTCTTGTTGCCGCACCAGAGCCAGTAGTCCTTGCCGGACACCTTGACCACCTCGACCTTGACTTTCTCGGAACCTTCACTGCCCGATGTGGACCAGGTCACGGTTGCATCCAGCTTCTGTCCGACCTCGGAAGGCATCTCGGAGCAGACGACCGTGCACCAGTTCTTCATCTGGTCGTCGAACATCCTGAACTCCCTACGTGACAGCATGAAACCCAGCTGGCAGGTTGCGGGTGAATATGTCATCACCTGCTTCCCTTTGAAGGAAAGCTGGACGGCGTTGCTGTCGATGAATTCGCTGTCAGGTTCCAGCGTCTTGTGGCAGGATGAAAGCGCCGCTGCACAGGCGGCGGCAAGCAAAAGCCTTATGAATGAGCACTTTGTCATTTCGCCAGGATGATTTCTTTGGATATTACTTCCACGGCACCGTTGTCGTGGTGGATCCTGGCTTTCAGCGTGCCGGATCCGGAAGGATGGAAATACCCGCTGCCGTCCGGGCTGGCAGGCCTCCCGTCATATTCCCAGACAACCTTCTCCCCGACAGCATTGAACATCCTGAGCGGCAGTCCGGCCCCCTTGAGGAACTTTCCGTCCTCAGTACGGCTGTCGTAGAGGTAGTCCAGGTGGATGAACGGCCGCTTGCCGCTTTGCAGGGCCTTCGTGAGTATGTCCGCGCCCGCATCCTCGCTGGAAAGAAGTCCGGAGCGGAAGCACACGCTCAATGAATAGGCCGTGGCAGGGGACAGCCCCTCCAGGGTGAATGAATATTTCCCCGGCTCGTAAGGCGTGACCTTTTCCGAGACCATCTCCTTGGATGTCCTGCCCCACGAGATGACGCAGGTGTCAGTCCATTCGGGTATGTCGCTTTCCCAGGTGACTATGACGGCGTCCTGATAGACCTCTGTCCGCAGGTTTGTGACTTCCGGCAGGACGGCGTTGCTGTCGTAGACGTTGAACGACACCTTGCCGGAGGAATAGCTGATGTCGGAGATTGAATATTCGGACAATGTGCCGTCGTTGAACATGAAGGCCGGGGTGGTGCTGACGGTGAACGAAGTCTTTCCCTTGTAGGGGAAGAATGCCTGTCTGACATCAAGGGCGTCGCTGACGGTTTCGACCATGTCGGCGCACTGGAAGTCAGGATTGCAGTTGACCTCGTTGGTGTTCCATCTGTACAGGGCGGTGACTTCCTTCTCTTTTGAATCGGACCAGCCTGCCAGTCTCTCTGTCATGTCCACATGATAGATGGCCAGGCCGCCTCCGCCGATGTGGGTGTCCCATCCTTTCTGGGTCCTGCATTCGAAAAGGAAGAATTCATATTCATTGGCCGGATTCTCGAATATGAGGTAGCTTTTGGTGTCTGCGATGCTCTCCAGAGTCCAGGAACCGGCTGTCATCTTCTGCGGTTTGCCGGCTCCGAGAAGTTCGAGGTCAAGCGCGTTGTAGCCTGCCGGGGTCCTGCCACCGTTGTTGTAGGATCCTCCGTCCATCAGGGCTGTGCTGAACCACATCGCTTCCGATTCGCCTCCGCTCCCTTCTCCATCAGTGTCGTAGAGGTCCACGAGTCCGAGGGTGTGGCTGAATTCATGGCAGAAAGTGCCGATCTGGGCCATGCCCCAGACAGGCTGGCCGTTGGCCTTGTAGCCGGAGATGTTCATCTCGGTGCTCATCGCGTAGCATCCGAGTCTCTTCCCGTCAAGCACTTTGGCCTGCTGGATGCTCCATTGATGGGGCCAGATGTAGTTCTCGTCGGCGCCTTCGGCCTGGTTCAGTCCGGCCACGATGATGAACACATTGTCCACCTCACCGTCGCCATCGTTGTCATATACTGAGAAATCGACTTCTGGATCCGCAAGGATGCAGGCCTCGAGCGCGAGTTCATCCGGATGCGCGTCCAGTTCGGTCTCCTGATCGTCGGCGCCATAGTAGGCGTAGCTCCTGGAAACAGTGCTTATCTCCGAGACATCGAACTGGAAGTCGATGAGACTTCCCAGCTGGTCGTTGAAATAGTCCTTGACGCTGCCGCTCGCTCCTCCTTTTGACCATCCGGGAGTGCAGATCTGGTCGATGAAGTCCGCTCTCCTGCTCTCAGGATTCTGGAAAGCGAGGTCGGGAAACTGGACCAGCAGCACCAGGCATCTCATAGTACTCTTTTCTCCGGATCTGGTAAGAACTTTTCTGGAGAGGACAGGACTGCGGGCCTCTCTCCTCCTTTCCAGAGCCTTCCTCCTGAGCGCCTCGTACGGAATGTTTCTGCTTTCTGTCGTTACCAGGAACGGTACGTTGCCCGAGCCGGGGCGGTAGCCGCTGAGTTCCTTGACGCCGTCGGAACCGTAGAATGCGTACTGGTAGAATCCTTCAGAGTCCTTGGCCAGGGCGCATCCGTCCTCGGTCGTGAGAATCCTCATGAATTCATCACCTGTCAGCCTGGCCTTGAAAGAGGTTCCGTCAGGCTGGACGACAGTGAACGCACCCTTCCTGGCCGGGACTCCTAGGGAGACGGCTGAGACAAGCAACAGCATTGACAGGGCGGCTACGATTCTCTTGGTCATCAGTGTGGTTTTGCAAAATGCATAGATAGTAATTTTTTTCGACTATCCCAACAGGTTCTAAATATACTTATTAAAAAAAGGACGGTCACCACACGGTGACCGTCCTTTCGAAACCGTCTTTCGAAGACGATTACTTCTTGGTCTCAGCGATGGAGATCTTCCTGAACTCCTTGAGATCCTTCATGAGATCGAGGGCGGCCTTGCGTGCGCGTGCGCCAGCGGCCTTGTTTCCCTTTGCTACCTGAGCGTCAGCATTGACTACGAATGCATCGATCTCAGCCTTGATTTTGGCAACGAGTGCTTCCATTGTTTGAACTTTGTTTGTTATTGATTGAACTATAAGTAATTGTCAGTTAACTATCAGAAACTAGACTTGTGCAAGATATGGATTTTATTCTACAAATCAAACTTTTTATCTGCATTTTTTTGTTTTTTTAACAAAAATTAAGCATCAGGTTCCGTCTTGGCCGGTTTGACATTGAGAAAATTCATTGCTCGGTCAGGTCCGATGGTAGCAAAGTTCTTTATCCCTTCGATGACTCTGTCGCAGATCTGAGGTACCTGCCGTGCTTCTTCGTCCGTAAGATTGCCGATAACGAAGTCGATCTGTCCTCCACGTGCGAAATCGTTGCCTATTCCGACACGGATTCTGCTCCATTGGGTGGTCTCAAGGCATTCCTGTATGTTCTTGAGTCCGTTGTGTCCGCCGTCGCTGCCGTTTTTCCTCATTCTGACCGTTCCGAAAGGGAGGTTGAGGTCATCGCAGACGACGATGAGGTTCTCCAGAGGGAGGTTGAGCTTCTTCATCCAGTATCTGACGGCTCCTCCGCTGAGGTTCATGTAGGTTGAAGGCTTGAGAAGATGGAAGGTCCGGCCTTTGAAGCGGACCTGAGTGACGTCGCCATAACGCTCCGTTGAAAAAACAGCATTGGACGCCTGAGCCCAGGCATCCAATACCATAAATCCAAGGTTATGTCTGGTACGAGCGTACTCTGCGCCGATGTTGCCCAATCCTGCGACAAGGTAGTCCATACCGGAAATTCAGAATGTTGTCCGGAATTATTCAGACTTGCTCTGACGGGTGGCCTTGACTGAGCAGATGATCGTGGCCTTAGGGGAGACGATGTCGATGTTGTCGAACTTGAGGTCTCCGGCGACGATTCTCTTGTCGATGTCGAGGTCGGTGGTGTCGATGGTGAGCACGTCAGGAAGGTTGGCCATTGTGGCGCTGACGCGGAGAGACTTGGCGTTGAGTACGAACTTACCACCTTTCTGAACACCTACAGGGTGACCGGTGACAGTCACAGGAACGTTGATGGCGATAGGCTTCTCTTCGTTGACTGCAAGGAAGTCGATGTGGAGGCAGTTGTCCTTGACAGGATGGAACTGGAGCTCGTGAAGAACTGCGGTGTACTTGCTTCCGTTGTCGAGGTTGATGTCGACGATGAAAGATGAAGGGGTGTAGAGGAGACCCTTGACGTCTTTCTCAGAAACGGTGAAGAGGACATTCTCGATGCCCAGACCATAGAGGTTGCAAGGGATGAGACCCTGCCTGCGGAAAGCCTTGATGACGGCCTTGTTTCCGACTTCGCGGACTGCTCCGCTCAATTCAAAATGCTTCATTGAACTTTTGTTTGAAATGTGTTACTCAGTTCCGGAAAACCGGAACCCCATTGCACAAAAAGCGTAAGCGCTTTATTGTCGGGCGCAAAGATAGAATTCTTTTTTGAGATAGACAAGCGTGCGGCTTCTATTTGACCAGTCCGGTCCTGATGTTCCAGGCTTCTTTGAGGTAATTCTTGTCCAAAAGATACGTGCCTGCGCACGGGAGGTAGATGGTCATTCCGCAATGGAACTTGATCCTGAAGGTGGAGAGGAAGTTCGGCGTCGCTGCCTTGAACATTATGCAGCCTGCCAGGGCGTCTTCCAGCATGGCGAGGTCCTCCTCCGATGCACCGCTCTGTCTCAAGGCATCCTCCAGGTCGAAGAAATAGTGGCGCTCCTGCCTGTAGAACCCCTGCACGTTCCTGTAGTTCAGATGGTCCAGGCCGTATGAATATTTTTCGAACAGATCCTTGCAGACTTCCCCGAGCCTTTCCATGCCGTCCGTCCTCACAAGGGTGACAGTCGATGACCGGTAGAGTTCAGCCGACTGGCTGTTGTATTTGTCGAAACTGTCCTGGAACAGTCCTATGTAGTCCGGTTCCCTGCCTTCCAGCAGGAATCCGGTCAGTTTGTCGTAGTTGAACATGCCCTCGGCGAGGACCTCGGCACAGGACGCCCCCACCAGACCGGCCTTGTCCTTGAGGGCATAGAAGACTTCTGCACCGGCGCTCAGGCACATGTCAAAGAATATGAAGTCAAGCTTGTACGGAATGCCTGCCGCGAATTCGGCGGTGGTCATCTCCTTGCCTGGAGGTGTCCCGCCCTGGGTGCTTTCATCCCTGCCGATGCTTCTTGTCTGAAGGAAGAAAGGGTCGTCCTCCAGCCTGATCTGTGGTACTGGAGCCCTCGGGATGTCAATGGAGGACGGTTTCGCGCTCTGTGCTTCACCTCTGTGGCTCCTTTCGTAGTCGCTCGGACTGTAGTAGTAGTCCTGCGGAAGCCATCCGGAACCGTGGGAGGAGAATATCATGCCGTAGCCCTTGGCAGGGAAGACTTTTCTGGCCGCCTCAAGGACCTCTCTCATCGTCTCCGGTGATGAGGCTATGCGGCTCTCATCAAACACCATGATGGTGTCCGCGATGATTCCGTCCGTCGTCGGATCGGCGTAGATTCTTCTCAGATAGGATTTTCTTGGTGAATAGTCGGAAAATTTCTTCGTCTCACCGTCGTCGCTCATCGCCAGCTTGGAATACACAAGCACGACGTTCTCGTTCCTGCCGTTGCCGGGGAGCCAACCGGCTGCCAGCTCTTTTTCAATGTCCTCATAGAGATAGTTGGCCAGATTGTTGAATCCGGCTTCATAGAACAGCAGGACGCGCCTGGTCTCGGCGGTCTCCTTCCTGCTTCCGTTCCGTTCCACAGGAGGTGTGCGGTTGTCCTCGATCTCGAATTCCCTGTCCTTGCCGCAGGATGAATATAGTAAAGAAGCGGACAGCATCGCCAGAGCGGCAGCCGCGGTTTTAAAGATGTCTTTCAATGAAGCCTTCATAATGATGCAAATATATGAATATTCCGGAATATTCTCTAAATTTGGGGAACAACATCACCATAGTGAAGTGATAGGCGGGGCGGCTGACAGAACGAAGGACCCCCTTCCGTTGGAAAGGCTTGGCACCTTTCTCAGGGGGTATGTCTCTTTCTTGAGAATAGAGAGGGGACTGTCACCGAACACCGTGGCGTCATATTCATCCGACCTCAAGAGGTTCTTCGCTTCATCGGGGACGGGACCGCTTGAGGTGTCAGCCGGGACGGTCACTGACTTCCTTTCGGAATCAGGAACCCTTTCCAAACGCAGCCAGGCCAGGCTCCTGAGCGCACTGAGGTCATTCTTCGACTATCTCGTGATGGAGGGGGAGAGGAAGGACAATCCTTGCGACAGCGTCGATTCGCCTAAGCTCGGGAGGCACATCCCCTCTGTCCTGTCAGTGGAGGAGGTCGAGGCCATCATCGAGTCGGTGGACCTGACCAGGTCGGGGGGGATCCGTGACAGGGCCATTCTTGAGGTGCTCTACGGATGCGGACTGAGGGTCTCAGAGGCTTCGCAGCTGAAGATTTCGTGCATCTACATGGCGGAAGGCTTCGTGCGTATCGTCGGGAAGGGCGACAAGGAGAGGCTTGTTCCGATAGGGGAGACAGCACTGGATGCCTTGAAGGACTATCTTGCGGTGCGTCCGGAACCTCAGTCCTCACAGGCGGATGACATCCTTTTCCTGAACAGGGCCGGACGTCCTTTGAGCCGCGTGTCCATATTCAAGATGGTGAAGGACCAGGCTGTGGCTGCCGGCATCAGGAAAGAGATATCCCCTCACACTTTCCGCCATTCCTTCGCCACGCACATGATCGAGAATGGTGCCGATCTGCGTGTAGTGCAGGAGATGCTCGGCCATGAGAGCATACTCACAACTGAGATATACACCCACATCGACAGCTCCACGTGGCAGAGGAGCGTGCTCGAGCACCATCCCCGCCGTTGACGGTCTGCGGACCGGTTTCACGACAGGAACGGATTAGATGAATACTATTTATATATAAAGATATGAAACTTATTGTCAAGACTTTTGCTGCGGTTGCACTGCTTTTCGCAACATGCGGCTCACTGGCTGCCCAGACACCTAGGGCTGAGTATCCGCGTCCTCAATTCGAACGCGAAGACTGGGTCAACCTCAACGGAGAGTGGACTTATTCCTTCGATGCCGGCCTCTCTGGTGAGGCTAGAAACTGGACCGCCAGCGAAGGTTTCGATGGCAGGATCATCGTCCCTTTCTGTCCGGAAAGTTCTCTCTCAGGTGTGACTCACACTGATTTCATCAATAGAATCTGGTACCAGAGGAAGGTGTCCGTCCCTGCCGGATGGGACGGGAGGAAGATTCTTCTGCATTTTGGTGCATCAGACTACAAGACAAGCGTTTATGTCAATTCAAGACTGGCAGGGACCCATTACGGAGCTGGTTCATCGTTCACTTTCGACATATCCGCATTCGTGAAGGCAGGCGAACAGGCAAACCTTGTGGTGAAGGTTGATGACAATCTCCGCGGAGGACTCCAGCCGGGCGGCAAGCAGTGCACCAACCTGCATTCCGAAGGCTGCAGCTACACCCGTACCACCGGCATCTGGCAGACAGTCTGGATGGAGGCCGTGAATCCTGGCGCTCTCAAGGAAGTCTTCGCAACTCCGGACATCGACCAGTCCCGCCTGATCGTCCGTCCTTCATTCTGGGGCGAATCGATGGCCAACACTTTCGAAGTCGTCCTCATGGACGGGAAGAAGGCTGTCGCCACCGAGTCCGTCCAGGCCACTGACAACAACATGGTTGTCCTGAATGTCAAGAAGATGAAACTCTGGAGTCCTGACGACCCGTTCCTCTATGACATCGTCTACAGGGTCAAGGATGCTTCCGGCAACGTTCTCGATGAGGTGAAGTCCTATGCCGGCATGCGCAAGGTGCACATCCAGGACGGTTATTTCTATCTCAACAACAAGCCGTTCTACCAGCGTCTGGTCCTCGACCAGGGCTTCTATCCTGACGGCATCTGGACTGCTCCTTCCGACGAGGCTCTCCGCCGCGACATCGAGATGAGCATGGCTGCCGGATTCAACGGTGCGCGTCTCCATCAGAAGGAATTCGAGGAGAGGTTCTTCTACTGGGCTGACAAACTTGGTTACCTGACCTGGGCCGAGTTCCCTAACTGGGACATGGACATCAACAACGAACTGGCCGCCCGAAATTTCATCTCCGAGTGGTCGGAGATGGTCAGGCGTGACCGCAACCATCCTTCAATCGTGACCTGGACCCCTTCGAATGAGACCTGGGGCTGCGTGCCGGGTGTCTATCAACGCCTGATGAACGATCTCTACGACATCACCAAGGCCATAGACCCTACCCGTCCTGTCAACGACGCAAGCGGTGACGGCCATGTCAAGACCGACATCTGGACTGTGCACGACTATTCCCGCGACTATGATGCCCTGGTGAAGAACCATACCATCACTCCGGGTGTGGAGCCTTACAGGAACCAGCCGGAAAAGAAATTCCTCGCCTGCTATGAGGGGCAGCCTTACATGGTCGACGAGTTCGGCGGCCTGCCGTGGATCAAGCCTGAGAACAGGGCCGGTTCATGGGGCTACGGCAGCAACATCGATGACATCGAGCAGTTCTATTCGATTCTGGAGAAGCAGGTTGAGGCTCTGGCCGCCTGCAAGCATGTAGTGGGGTTCTGCTACACCCAGCTCACCGACGTCGAGCAGGAGAAGAACGGAATATATTTCTACAACCGCGAGCTCAAGTTCGACATGGAGCGCATCTGTAAGATATTCGAGAAGATTCCTTCCTGGATCGAGAACCCTGCAGATCTGAGCGACTGGAAGTAGTGTGTCCTTGTAAGTATTTGATCTACATTATATTACAGAACATCCCCTGTGCCTCGGTACGGGGGATTGTTTGTAATGTTCAGATAATCATCTGTTTCTGAAAACGGTGCCAGGGGCTTGGGTTCTTGATGTCCCGGTCCGAGGTATCAGAAAAATGCTTATTTTTGTAATGCTATGAAAAACTTACAGAACAAGAACCGGAGACCTTCGGCATCATTTGTCGTCGGATCAGTCGCACTGGTCTTCCTGATCATAGGTTACCAGGCTGCTCTTTTCATCCACAAGGCGTCAGTCCTTCGAATTGTCGCCAATCATGATCATCCTGACACTGTCTTTGTCCGGGACCCATCACCTTCTGATGCCGTCCTGGATGTCTCACCCGCAGATTCGTCTTTTGAGTCAAGTCCGTTTCGTCTGCCGTCCGGAAAGGTGGTGAGAAGTGAATATGCCCACTCCGACGAGGCTGTAAAGGTGAGGAGGGCGGCGTCGCAGAGAAAATACGAGAACTTCAAGTTCAACCCGAACACGGCAACCGTGGATGACCTGATGAGGCTGGGCTTCAGTCTGAAGCAGGCGGAGTCGATAGACAGCTACAGGAAGAAGGGCGGGCGTTTCCGCCGTCCTTCAGACTTCGCCAGGTCCTATGTTGTGGAGGATTCTGTTTTCCGAAGGCTCGAACCCTTCATCGACATCCCCCGTCTGAACATCAACACTGCGGATTCCGCCGCTTTCGAGACTCTTCCGGGAATAGGCAAGTTCTTCGCTTCGAAGATGGTGTCGTACAGGGAGGAACTGGGAGGATATTCGTACCCCGAGCAACTGATGGACATCTGGCATTTCGACCAGGAGAAGTTTGACGGACTGAAGGACCTGGTAGTCGCCGGTCCTTCTGAATATGAGCCATTCGGTCTATGGTCTCTGGATGAGAAGGCTCTGGCGCGCCATCCATACATCGACAGGTACGCCGCCCATGCCATCGTGATATTCAGAGAGAACACTCCCCGCTCGGAATGGAGTGTGCAGGAACTTGTCAGAGCCGGGGTGATCGATGAGGCGGTCGGGGAGAGGCTGTCACGATGTGTCCTTGCTTCTCCCTGACCCCATCGGACGGCTGATGTTTGATATGTGAAAACAATTCGTTAGATTTGTTGAAATATTCAGAAGCTGTACGGCTTCTCAAAGACCGGTCTTATGGGAAACATTGACACGAACACCATCAATTCCTTGCTTGAGAAGATAGCCTCCATCAAGGCTGAACTTGAAGCAGTTGAAAATGAGATTAGAAATATTGTCCCTGCCGCTCAGGCGCAGATGGAGGACATTGACATTTCGATCGGTTCTGACATCGAACTGTCAGAAGGCATCGACATCACGATAGACGAACCGGTGGAGGCCGCCGAACCTTTGGCGGTCCCTGAAACGGAGGACGTTCCAGAACCGGCTGCGGCCTCTGAACCTGAGGCAGTTCCAGAACCAGCTGCGGCCCCTGAACCGGAGGCTGTTCCAGAACCGGCTGCCCCGGAACCAGTGGCGGAGCCTGAACCAGTAGCAGTTCCAGAACCAGTGATTGTTCCGGAACCGGTGGCAGTTCCAGAACCGGAACCTGTATCAGCCGATGATGACCTTCCGTTCTTCGATGACGCTCCGGCTCCGGCCCCTGTGACACCGGCTCCTGAGAAACAGACCAGGAAGGCCGTCAAAGCCATTGTGGACTCGATGACCGCAGAGACTGCCGTGATGGACGTCATGGCTGACCGCCAGGCATGGAGGACGGACCGCGCCGGAACCCCGGTTAAGAACGTCATCAGTGCGATATCTCTCAACGACAGGGTTTTCCTCATCAATGTGCTTTTCAACGAGGATCCGATGCTTTTCCAGGACACCATCGCTGCATTCAACGGCATGGGAAGCTTCCAGGAAGCCATTGATTACGTTATGGAAAAGTTCCCTTCTTGGGATCTCAATTCAGAGCCCGTCTACAGGCTCATGATGGCTGTCCGCAGGAAACTTGGCTGATCCGATGGCCGGAATCCTCTACATAGTCCCGACTCCGGTCGGTAATCTTGAAGACATGACCTTCAGGGCGGTACGGGTCCTTAAGGAGGTCGACCTGGTACTTGCCGAAGACACCAGGACGAGCAGCGTGCTGCTCCATCATTATGATATTCATTGCAAGCTCCAGTCGCATCACAAGTTCAATGAGCACCAGACCGTGGAACTTGTCAAGGATAAG